>JAEINM010000096.1 GCA_016342385.1 Spirochaetaceae bacterium
TCCAGTTGAACTTCTTTAAACTGTTTAATAATTTTATGTATTTCGCTCATATTTTTCCTTTTTTGTACTATTTAAATGATGCCAGTAATTCTGTGAGAAAATTGAAACTCTTTCCAACTGATGAGATACGCAATTTTTCATCGGGAGAGTGAGGATCCTCAATATCGGGACCGAATGAAATCATATCCATACCGCCGATTTTGTATCCAATAACTCCGCATTCCAGGCCACCGTGAGTCACTTCCAAACCGGGATCTTCACCATAGAGATTCTTCCATAGCTCTGTACTTTTCCGAACGAGAGGACTGCTCCAGTCTGGCTGCCAGGGGTCTGAGAAAATTTCCAGCGTATATTCAGCACCGAGAACATCTGCCAGGGTTTCAATTCTATCAGTAATCTCAGTAAGTCTCGATTTTACAGCACTCCTCTGCATGGTTGTGACACGAATACCCGCATCAGTTGTCAGTAGAACTCCAAAATTGAGAGAGGTCTCCACCTGATCGGGGAGTTCCGCATTCATATGGATAACACCATGGGGAATCACCCGCAATTTTGCCAGAATATTTTTTGTATCATAAGAACTGAAAACCTCAATGGGAATATCGGCGGGAACGCAATCTCCCGACACATTTTTCTCAACAGCTTTATTTTCCGCCGCTACTATTAAAAGGAACTCTTTCCACCATTTGCCTATCTTTTCCAATTGTGAAGGATCGGCAGTAATGACTGCTTCAGCGGATCTTGAAATGGCATTCATGGCAGAACCGCCACTGATTGATCCCATCCGGAAGGGAATCTCTTTAGCCATGGCATCCAACCCTCGAATTAGCTCTGCAGTGGCATTCCCTCTGTTTTTCTGTATATCATCACCGGAATGCCCCCCCCGGAACCCCCGGATTGTTAAGAGCAATCCTTTTACACCCACATCGGACCGGATCCGGTCAATAGGAAAATCGAGATGACTTACAGCAGAACCGGCACAACCCAGCGTAAAAATGCCCAGATCCTCGGAATCGAGATTCAGAAGGATCTTACCCCTGATAAATCCCGGTTTAATCTCATCGGCACCCCAGAGTCCCACTTCTTCATCAGTAGTGAAAAGCAGCTCCAGTGGAGGGTGGATTATCTCGGGATTTGTAGCAGCCACCATAGCCATTGCCAGACCAATACCGTTATCTGCTCCAAGACTGGTATTTTCGGCACTGAGCCAGTCCCCTTCCCGGACATGAATAATTGGATCTGTCGAAAAATCATGATTCGACTCGGGCGTTTTCTCACAGACCATATCTGTGTGTCCCTGCAGAACCACCGGGGAAGAATCTTCGTACTCCCGGGAGGCCGGGACTTCAATGACCAGATTCTGGACATGATCCTCTCTACAGGTGAAACTGTTTTTATGGGCCCAATTTTTAAAATAATCAGTGATCGGTCCTCTATTCCCGGATTTCCGGGGTATCTTGTTTATATCTTCCAGCAGATCGAGAACCTCTTCTGTGTAGTCTTTCATTGTTTCTCCTATTTTATTTTTCTATAATCCCATTATGAATTAGATTTCAGAATATTTGTATATAAAAAAACAGCAGGGGCGAAAGGCCTTTCACCCCTGCTGTTTTTTTATTTCGTCTCCCGTTTCTATAAATAGAAATAATTGGCCCTATTCCTATTGTTTTTCATTTATAAATACATATATGATGTGTTTATGTTTGTATATGAAACCCATGGAATCCACGCCGGAACAGGCAAGGATCATCTGAAACACGGAATTGATAATCTTGAAGAAATTGTCTTAAAAGCTATTGAACTGAAACATCCTTCGGTAACATTTGTTGTTCACACTCCCAGACTGACGGGATTCCGGTATGAAGCAGAAAGAAAAACAAGTATAAAATTTATCCGGGGGGATGCCGCTTACTTCCGTTATGGAAAAGATATTAGCTACCTCAAAGAAAAATATGCCCAGAAGATACAGATTATCCATGGGATTGAACTCGAATGGCTGGGAACGGGACTGGGATTTCAGTGGAATAAATCAAAGATATTCCAGGCTGATGGTATAGACTTTATAATAGGATCGATACATTTTTCCAGGGAGAAAATTGCCTATGACGGTTCAGGTTCTGAGACTGAGCAACTGCTTTCCAGGCGGGAGACTGCCAATAATCTCTGGGCGGAATATCTGGAAGAGATGATGGAGATGGTTGATTCCAGCTATAAAATCATAGATGTGGTCGGGCATCTCGACCTCCCGAAGTTGTATGTGAACTCTCCCGACTGTTTCAGCAACCTCAATGATTCAGATGAAACGGCTGCCATTAGAATGCGGCTTTTACTGGAGAAAATCAGCGAATACAATCTCTCTCTCGATGTGAATATAGCGGGGTATGTAAAAGGATGCGGGATTTATCCGGACCAGAACATTCTCAAACGGGCACGGGCACTTAATATACCGGTGACAATCGGAACCGATTGTCACCACATGAAAGATTTCGGATTGAATTACGATAGAGCTCTGGATTACTTAAAGGAAGCGGGATACTCCTGGTATCTAAGCTATCGTGCGGGAATACCCATCAAACACCCTATTACGGAACGGGATAATACAACGGAACACTATAACTACCTCAACCTGGCCATTGAATTACTGAAAAGGCGTTTTTCCCGAAAAATCCCTTTAAAGCTACCAAATCTCTCTTTCGGGGGGAAATTCAGAGAACTCATATGCGACTTCCCCGATTCCATAGCCTCAGGAGATAAGGATACAATCCGGGTTCGTTCCGGTGAAAAGTCCATAACTATATCCGATACCAATTCAGCTATTAAAGATCAGGTGAAAAGAACGGGACTTTTTTCACACCACAAAGACCAGGTCGGTGTTTTATCCCTGCTCTTCAATGCACTTGCCTCAGAAAGTATCAATGTGGAAACAGCTTACCTCGATTATGATAATGATGGTACAGCTACTGCTTTCCTGACACTAAGTGGAAAGGAAGATCGTCTGGAAGATGCCGTCGAATTTGCCACAAGCACATGGGTTGACAGTTTTATCACTCTGGAAGAAAGAGAGATGTACCCTATTCATAGATCTAAAATCAATAATCCCACTATTCTGGAAATTGATGGAATTGAAATGAACATTCCCATAAGTTCCAGCATGATTGTGACCTGCCACAAAAACTCCAAAGGGGTGCTTCTCATTCTCCTTTCAGCACTGGCATCTGTCAATGGGAATGTCAAAAATCTTCAACTGGGGAAAAGGGGAAATAAGGCATATGCCGTCCTGGGAGTAGAGGGAGACGAGAAAGAATTAAAAGAGGTTTTATCCCGATTGGGAACATCATTTTATGAGGCATCATTTATTTCATTGACCGATTTCACTCAATAGCAACTTGCAAAGTGAAAAATAAGGTATATACTATTATTGATTATTAACAAATCATCTGATAAGGGAGTGGATATGGAGCTAAAGCCCTGTCCCGTTTGCGGGTGTAAGCCCCTTTTGTATTCAGAAGACGAAGTTATGTGTGTCAATGTCCATTGTTCTGTTCATGGAAAAGTGACAAAAAAAAGGATCTGGAATATCCGGGCGGAAATAGTCAACCGTGATAGTCAGATTCTAAAGGAACTTGTACAGGAACACAGGATGAAGAGCAATCTGGAAAAAATCAGAATGAGATTTTCCGGAAACTCGGAATGACAAAAGGTGTTTGTTAAGAATTTAATAAAGTTTAATTTAAAAAAGTCCTTTTCTTTATTTTTTCACTTTCCATTCTTTTTCCACCAGAAGTACTGAGTCTTCACGGATTCTACCTGAAAAAGAATCCCCCGGCTTAATGAGGCCGACCCCTTTAGGTGTGCCGGTCATAATAATATCCCCATCTTCGAGAGTCATAAACAGTTTCACCTCTCCTAGAATCTCATCGGGTTTATACATCATGTGATCTATTGTCCCGGTCTGCTTTAACTGATCATTGATAAACAGCTCCAGAGAGAGATGTGAAAAATCTTTGTGAAAAGAAACAAACTCACTGAAGAGAGCAGCACCGTCAAATGCTTTGGCCCTTTCCCAGGGAAGGCCTTTCTCTTTCAATCGCGATTGAAGGTCTCTTTTGGTAAGATCCAGCCCGAATCCTACAGCGGAAAATCCCCCGTTCTCATAAAGAAATGAAATTTCTCCTTCATAATGGAGATTTTCTCCAAGATGTTCCGATTCCAGTGTCTGGGAAATTGAAGAATTGGGTTTGAGAAATACTATCAAATTTTCCGGAATTTCATTACCCAGTTCATGGATATGCTGAACATAATTCCGTCCCACACAGACGATCTTTCCCGGTATCCGCGGTTTCCCATTGACTAGAATCTTTTTCATATCATGTCCTTATATCTTTCTGAGAGGAATTCCCTCCCCCTATTTTTGAACAAGACTGTAGGCAAAGTCTGTAAATATTTCTCTGTTGAAATACCCCTTATCCACATCACTTTTTAAAAGAGTCAATGCTTTTATAGGGAGCATGGCATTTCTATAGGGTCTTTCATGATTGGTGACCGCTTCATAACAATCGATTATTCCCAGAATCTGTCCGCATTCAGAAATGTTTTTTCTGCCTGATGGGTACCCGCTGCCATCGAGTTTCTCGTGATGTTCGATAGCTCCGGGAATAGCCAGCTCCAGCTCATCACCATAATTTAACAGAATTTCAGAACCGAGCTTCGGGTGGGTTTTTATAACTTCAAACTCTTTATCTGTCAGTTTCCGGTTTTCTCTCAATAGACTATCGGGAAATGAATTATCCGCTTTTCCCACATCGTGGAGCAAAGCAGACATTCCAAAGAGTCTTGTCTGATCAATCGATTTTCTGGTGTAATAACAGTAATTAATCGTCAATGCCATAACATTAATAGAATGGATTGTCGTCGAATAATCAATATGTGACATAATGGCCAGATTTTTGACAATTTCCGGATGATCAGAGAATCCTTCCACAATGGTGTTGACTGTATGGGGAACTACTTTAAGGCTGCCGCTCCTCGGTTGGGACAGTGTTTCCTCAACAATGTTGATAAGCTCTCTTTTAACTTCACTGATTTTTTTCTTTTTGACATGACTCGTAAGGTGTCGACTGAATTCTTTCTGAACAATTTCCAGACTTTTCAGCTTATCTTCCTGAGTAATATAGATTTTACCATGATAGGGGTGTTTTTTCTGATATTCTTTGTTGTATTTCAGTCCTGCCTGCTTATAGAGAAGAATCTCTTCTGATGGGGTTTTATAATACAGATCAATATCACTGTAATATTGAATATTAGATTTTCTGACTTCTATCCACTCTTCATTGTTTTCCCACAGCATGATATCTCTTTTATCCCGCCTTTTTTATTAACACTGAAAAACTCAAAAAACCTATGATTCTCTGTATTCTCTAGGAGAAAACTGGAATTCTCCGGAAAACACTCGGGAAAAATAGGCCGGATTCTTATATCCGCAAATCCAGGCAATCTCAGAAATAGTATAATCGGTATTTTTTAAAAGATCAGCTGCTTTTTTTAACCGTATCTGATTGATAAAACGGTTCAATGTACAACCGGTTTCCCGGTGAAATAACCATGAGAGATAATCTGCTGTGCAGTTTAATTGTTCTGCCAGTTGAGAGACATTGAGAGAACTGTGATGATACCGGGAAAGCACAGTATTCTTGACCTCCCTGACCTTACTGTTTTCAGCTGGAATTTCTTCACCCTCAGCAAGAAGTCGCCTCATTTGTGCCACAAGTGCCAGAGAGAGACCTTTAGTTATCATCCGGCTTAGATTATCCGTAAACATTCCCCCTTCAATTAACAGATCAGTGTATTGCCTGATTCTTATATTATCCTTATTCTTCACTGTTTCATAATACAGAATAGTCGGTATGCCCAAGTTGGATTCTCTCGAAATATGACACTGCAGAGCATCGGTGTAGGGAGTAATGACAATTGTCTCAAAAAGATTATTACAGCGGAAAATCTTCTCGGCATGAGGTAGTTCCGGCGGAACAATTAAAATGGCCCCTTCTTCCAGTTCCACTTCTTCATGGGGAAAAGAAAAAACTGTCTTTCCGGCTGTCTGAAGAAAAATTTCAGCATGATCATGAAAAACATGATTTTTAATCATCTTTCTAAGACCCTTTCTTCCGGGAATAATACAGGAAACCATGTCCTGTTCCAATACCTTAATAAAAGTATCAAGTTTATCTTTCATTAATTGGGAATAATCCATAACTGAATAATACACCAATCTAAGAAATAGACAAGTAATATATGTTTTATATAACTACTTTTCATGGTTTATCCCTCTATAATGGGTTAACATCAATTAAATAATATAAGATAAGGACAAGGGAAAATTATGAAAATTGTATTAATTGGAGCGGGAAGCTCTCAGTTTGGATGTGGCACTATGGGAGATATTTTCCAGAGCCCCATACTGGCTGGATCAGAAATCTGCCTGATGGATATTAACAGTGAAACTCTTAATAAGGTTTATAAGGTGGGTGATTCTTTTATAAAAGAGAAGAATCTCAATTTCATCCTTAGAGCGACAACAGATAGAAAGGACGCTTTAAGAGATGCCGATTTTATCATTATATCCATTGAAGTGGGCAACCGTTTCGAATTATGGGATCAGGATTGGAAAACTCCGCTGCAATATGGAGTCAAACAGATTTACGGAGAAAATGGCGGACCGGGAGGGATATTTCATGCTCTGAGAATTGTACCACCCATCCTTGAGATCTGTGATGATATTGCCAGTATATGTCCCGATGCTCATATATTCTGCTATTCCAACCCCATGACCGCCATAACAACGACAGTTCTGAGAAAGTACCCCAATCTGAAATTCATCGGGATGTGTCATGAAATAGCGTCTCTGGAACGGTATTTGCCCGCCATTCTCAATACCCCTTTTGAAGATCTTGAGCTGGAGGCAGCAGGACTTAATCATTTCAGTGTGCTTCTGAAGGCGAAATATAGAGATACGGGAAAAGATGCCTATGGTGATATTATGAAGAGAGCTCCGGCTTTTTTTGAAAGGGAACCGGGCTATAGCGATGTGTGGGAATACACCAGAAAAACAGGTGAAATACCGGAAACCGAAGGATCCGTTCAACGCCATAAAATTGGCAGGACAGAATCTGCCCGTCCCTGGTCAGACAGAACTCTTTTTCATGAAATCATGAAGAATTTCCACCTTTTGCCTATCACCGGAGACAGTCATCTCGGGGAATATCTGCCCTGGGCACAAGATGCGGCTGATCACAGGGGTATTCTCGATTTCTATTCATTCTACAAATATGCCCTGACCAGAGAGGACCGCCTGGAAATTGATGATTCAGAAATGCATGAGAGGGTTGTTCCCGTCATAGAAGGGATTATTTCAGATAAAGGCTATGTGGAAAGTGCTGTCAATATTATGAATACAGAACTGATAAAAGAACTGCCCCAAAATGTGGCTGTAGAAGTCCCCGCCAGAATTTCAGCAAAAGGAGTAGAAGGTATTGCGATTGAAGACTACCCGAAGGGATTTGCCGCCCTGCTCCGCAATTATACAGGAGTATATGATCTAACTGCTGAAGCAATTTTGCATGGTAGCCGTGATCTTGTCATTCAGGCTGTGCTGGTTAACCCGGGAATGGACAAAATAAAAGGGATCGATGAAATGGTGGACCTGATGCTCTCCCAGCAGAGTCAATGGCTATCGTATATTAAGTAGAAAAAGGCTTTCTTCTGGTTTTCTGTGAGCAAAGATTGCTCACAGAGGCCAGTTTGTCTCAATAGACTGCTTAATAGATTCATAGGGGTGCGCTCCCTGAAGTCTCATGATTGATTTCCCTTTATAAAACATCATTATGGTCGGAATACTGGAGATATTATATTTCACAGCAATAGCCTGTTTTTTATCAGTATCAACTTTTACTGTAATCATTTTACCTCTATACTCACGGGCAATCTGTTTTATTACAGGGGAGACCATTTTGCAGGGTCCACACCAGTCTGCATAAAAATCGACCAGTACCGGTTTCCCATTATTAATCAGTTCGTGAAAGGATTTTATACTATTTAAATCTGTCATTTGAATAATATAATGAGTTATATCAGCTAATGACAAGAAAAATGTTAATGGTCGATAAACATCGTGGTAATCCCTTCATCCCTCATTCTTATAAAGTTATTCCACCGATTAACACCTATTGATTTTTCTATAGTTCCCGGTTGGAGTTTCCGGGGCTCATAGGATACGGGAACACCAATGGGGACAGTTTCAAGCATTTCATCACCATTATCCATCAAACTCAGTTTAACCATAAAAGCACCATTTTTTGTGGGACTCTCAAATTCATAACCATGATTTATCTTTCTGACCAGCATAATAATTCTCCTTAGACACACACAGATGAATTATAATCATAATGAACAAAAAATGGAAAAAATATTTTAGTATTTCTTCGCAAACAAGGATCAATTTATTACTTTATATACAGGAGGAATCCATGAATGAAAGAATAGGAGAATGGATGATAGTTGAAGGACTCATGAACTATCAGAATGTAATGGCTGTTCTGGAATTTCAAGAGCACGGAAGCAGAAAAAAATTCGGACAAATTGCCGTTAATAGACATTTGATCTCCGGGAAGGACTTAAAATACTGGGAGACAACCCACTAAATGAGAGCCAATATTCTTTAAGAATAAAGAGAGAGAATCAAGTGTTAATTAAGGTCTTCAAAACGTGTATAGAATAGTTAAATCTTGGACTCTGATCTTCCATATCATAGTGAAGAGATATCTCATAGTTCTTATCTGAATTACTAACTTTATTGACAACAGTACCGATTATTTCCAGGACTTCACCTGTGTTGACAACCTTTAATATAGCTATGGCTTTCTGGTTTACTTCCACAATACTGGAATCATCGAGAATAAGAACTAGTTCTTTCTTCGTGATGCTCTGAGTTAAACAGTCAGCTTTCTGCTCATTTGCCAGGAGAATACATTCGACTTTACTCTTTTTGATTTTAAGTTTTGCTGCTGCTTTTTCATGATAAAGGCCAAATACCCGAATCAGGTCATTGGGAATTTTTCTCCGGATCTGCATGGAAATGAACTGCAGATCCTCCTGGTCCAGACCCTGATTATTTATATTGAGAAATTTCGTATGGATAGTAAAAATAAGACTTTTACCTGTGTCGTTCATGATGAATTTCAACTGAACTGAAAGGGATCCATTCTGATTAAATATTTCCTGTTTTATCTGGTCATTCAGTTTTGCCAGAACGACAAGACTCTCCATAGTCGATGAGATGAGAGCACCTTTTATAACAGAAGTTCCCACTTTGACAACAGTTTCTTTCTGAATCAGTCCGATATCCTGTGTAACTTCTTTTGAGTAGACAATCTTTTTATCCTTATATTTGGAATAAAAAGCATTAATCTCTTTCATTTCCTGCTGATATATCATTAAAAGTCCTAATTACCATGCTATACCACTTTTTTACAAATTTAAACTGTTACCTGACTTTTCATAAAAAAAAACAATTTTCTACCAACTAACACTATTCTAGAGCCCCTGTCTTTTTCATAAGCTAAAATGTTTCCCAAAGCCTGTTTTCCAGTGCTATAATATTCTCTATGGAAAATCGCAATATTTATAAAATGGATGACTTTCTGATCATCTGCTCCTACATTATGATAATTCCCCTGGTTGTACTGGCATGGCCATGGCTGAGGTCCATTACAGAATTTGATTCACTATCAGATTTCTTTCTAACCGCACCCGCCGTTCTGGCGCCCCGTCTCAGCGCCATTATTCTCTATGGTGCAGGAGCTGTATCATCACAGGTCATAGGCCGAATTATTCGATTCCAGGAAAAACAGAGTCTCGATATTCTCGATACGCTGCAGTTTTATAAAAACACGACAATACCTAAACTCTCTTCCCAGTTGGGAATGGCAGAGTCGAAAATATCTGCGCTCCTTAAGAAAATGTCCCGCATATCTTCATTGGGAATACGTATTGAAGGGGAACAGGTATCCATTGGACAGATAATTGAAACCCCTTCATCTCCACAGGAATCCTCAACAGAAGATTTTAAAGATTTTGACTTGGGATTTCAGGAGGCTATAAAAAAAGCGGCCGAGTCGGGCAGGGATATGACCGATGATCAGAAAAAAGAGGAATTTAAAAAGATAGCTCAGAGTTTTATGGGAAAAGGTATAGCTTCAGATGGAAAAGGGAAAAAATTCAATATTGCCCTTTTCATTATTTTATTTCTGACACCTCTCTGGCCGGTAGCTTTAGTTTATGCAATCAGTTTTGCCCTTAAGCAGCAGAAAGCGGTAATGGCAGATAAAAACAATTCCCAGAGTTCATAAAGAGATCGCTCTTATTTCCGGTTGTTCTCCAGGTAAGATACAAAATACAATAATACTTTGAGATTATTCAATATATCAGATTTTCTGTTTTCTTCCCTTCAAAGAATTCCACAACATACGGGGAATCCCCATACCGGGTTGGTATGCTTTACCCGATAAATATAATTTTTCGACTTTTAATGACCTGAGATCATTTGGATTCATGACCAGAGGATTCTGATTGAGAATGACCATATCGGCAATTTTTCCTTTTTCCAGGCTTCCTCTCTCATTTTCATCGAAACCTGTCCTGGCTATTTCATAGGTAAACATTTTTAAAGCTTCAACGATGGACACAGACTGTTCGGAATTGTAGGGATGATTGCAAGCTCCGTATATCCCCTCTATCGGGTCAGGCCATATGACTGGGGCATCGGAACCTCCGCTAATATGAATCCCCTGTTCCATAATGGTTTTTATGGGAGAACTGCCTTTTACACGGTTTCCGAGGATTTCCTTAAGATAATCGACAGGTTCAAGGGGACTTATCAGGAATCCCGGCTGAAGGGTGATTCCAATTCCCAGTCTGGCCATTTTCGCCAGATCATCAGGAGTTATCAGAGAGGCATGAATAATGGTATGTCTATGATTTTCTCTTGG
>JAEINM010000097.1 GCA_016342385.1 Spirochaetaceae bacterium
TCCATCTGGTCAAGGGGAGAGATTTTAAATGGAGATCGAAGTAGACAGAATATATATTATCGGAAGTGGGATTTAATAATCCTGTAGGACGCTAAGCCATCTGAAAAAATATAACATGAGAAAAGATCCTGATATGGCGGGAATAAATGACTGAAGAGACCTGCTGAAAATAATCGGAACTAATGATCCGAGCATGCCTCCCAGAAATGCGCCGATGAGAGCCAGAGTTAAAGCCCCCCAAAAATTTCCAAGGAATTTTACTTTCAATAGAAAAACAAAAAAAGTTGCGGCTGTTGTGGCGCTGATAAAATAAATCAGCGCAATATTAATTAGACTGTGGTTCACTCTTGTATTTCCTTTTTTTCTGACTAAACTAGTTTGCAATATCCGTGATAGTTCCGATAAAAACCGGATAACTACTCTGATTAGTAGTTATTATAGACGATACATAGGAAAATGCAACAAAACTTACTGAATATACAACATCATCAGTAACTCCATTGGCATCAGAATCCCCTTCAATGACATTATTTAAAAATGGTTTGTAATACCCATCTTCATCTTTCACAATCCTCAGAGGTATACCAATGCTGACACTGTCTATCTCTATCCGGTCATTTCCTGCATTTAAACTGATCAGAAACTCTTCATTGGCCTGCAGATTGACGGCTTTTGAGGAATCAGTGCTTATGAGCGGAGGATAAAGAATTTGCGATGTCTCTGTATCACCATAAATTAATCTTTTAAATCCCAACCTATTTGGTTTAATGTCACCGAATTCATATTTGTAATTTGAACCGGTTACATCAAACTGATCGCGGTCTGAAATAATTTCACTCGTGTCAAAAGTACTGTAGATTTTATAATACACTTCATATCCGTCAATAAACTGATCATCTGCAGGGGCTAAAAAGCTTTTACTTACGAGATCAATGTCACTACTTGTCACTACAGGTGGATCAACTACAGCAGATGAAGGCAAACCACAACTTGAGAGAAAAAGAGAGAATATTATGAGGAAACAGCTATTAAATACAGACTTATACATAATTCACCATGCATTAATAATAGCATATTTATCTATTCATCAAAACCTAATAACTCATAAATTTTAACAGGTTTCATTTTCCCCTTCACACGAATATCATCGAGCTCTCGTGTAATCACCCCGGAATCTTTAACTAGTTCATAAGTTTTTTCACTTATGATGATTTCAGTGTAATACTGCTTATTGGTCCCCTCGAGTCTTGAAGCCAGATTGACTTCGTCACCCATGGCTGTATAGTTCATACACCCTTCACTACCCATATTACCTACTGTTGATATACCCGAATTCAAACCGATACCAATACTCATCCGCTTGTTTTCCGGGAGAGTTTCATTTAATTTATTGAGAAGTTCAATTTGCTTTACTGCACATTTACAGGCCAGCAGAGCATGATTTTCCTGTGGTATAGGAGCACCCCAAAAACACATTATGGCATCACCAATGTATTTATCCAGAGTTCCGTTAAACTCCATAATACTATCAGTCATAGCCGTTAAATACAGGTTTAGAAGCTCTACCAATTCCTGAGGAGACATTGTTTCAGATAATGAGGTAAAACTCCTAATATCGGAGAAGAATATAGTAACATTCTGATCGACACCTCCCAACTCCGGAGGATTATCCATCATCTGCTCAACAACAATAGGACTTACATATTTACCGAACATGTTTTTAATTCTTTTTTTATCACTTTCTTCTGTAATAACCCTGTAAACAACAACGACGATAAATGTAAAGATAATCCCTATTGCCGGGCCGCTATAATTAATAATAAGATTCTGTGATTCAAAAATGATAGTAAATCCAATTAATAATCCCAACAACAATACTATGGATATTAACAATGACCAGCCCGTAGGCATTCTTGATGTTATAAAAGCAATGAATAATATAATAACAAATAGTATTAAAACATTGTAATACCACGGCACTTCATGAAGAAACTGATCCATCAAAATAGAGTTTAAGGCATTGGCATGAACTTCAACACCATACATCAACCCAAAAGGTGTTGTTTTCTGGTCCAGTCCCAGGGCAAAAGCACCTACCATGAGGATTTTATTGGCAACCGCCTTAGTTCTAGGCCATGTCGAGCTGTCTGGACCGGGAATCCTGGATGCATATCCTGAAAATGGACGTACAGGATAAGTCTGTTGGCCTCCGCGGGCAGATTCTGAAGCTCGTCCCATATAGTTGACTAGCAGTTGTCCTTTATCATCTATAGGAATATCTATTTTGTCATATTCTTCAACAACAGCTTCTTTAACTATATTTCCGTTTTCATCATATTCGGCATAGCTTTTTACAATAGTGTAATTTTCCCATAACCCGGTTTCTACATTGAATTTCTGAGGATTGGGGATTCTGATATATTTACCTAAAATAATTTCAAGATCAGAAAGATCCTTGTTAAAATAATTCAGGGCCAGAGCCAGAGTAATGGCCGGGATAAAGCGGTCTTTATATTTTCTGATGATATAATAACTATCATCAGGTGAACCATCACCATCAGTATCTTCTGTTTTAATCGGAGCTGACTTCTCCATTTTTGATTTCAGAGAGTTGAGAATATTTTCTGTCAGAGGATATTCAATATCATGATGCAAACCCTTTTTATCAATCCATGATAACCTTTCGAAATCTTCTTTATTGATTTTATAATTGACAGTAAGTGTATCCAGACGCAGTTCCTCTACGACCTGGCTGGTTCTGGCAATCATGCGTTGACGTCTGTATTTTTTATCATAATCCTCATGAAAATTGGCATGACCAATACCGGCAATGACTTCTCCATAGGGTTTTAACGGTGGCTGAACGCTATAGTATTCTGTTATCTGATTAATATCTCCCTGAATATTATCAATATTTCCAAATTTTTCTATTAATAGATCCTGGCGGGAAAACATTTCCTGGGAGTTTTGATTATCACCGGGATTAAATTCCATAACAGTTTCCAGAAAAACTCTTCCGCTGTTTTTAATAGACTCTGTCAAAAGTACATCATCATAGGTTTTAGAATCGGGATCAATAAAAAAGATATCGAGAAAAATAGAACTTTCTCTCTGATTCTGGTCTTTTATACGGGCAAAGGCATCTACAAGATTGGCTTCACGATAACGGGGAAATGGCCATTTCCCAAAATCATTCAGACTTTTAAAATCAATACCTATTATCAGTATATCCGGAGATATAAAAGGATTCCTCTGTTCCTGAGTTACTCCTTCCTGGATTGATCTTTTCCTGAAAGTCGACTTTAAAAAGAAATGTGTATCCAGCATGTTCACTTCTAAACGATCATCAAGTTCTGTGAAACGTGCCAGTAAGACAAAAACCGAAAAAATAAAGACACCAAGTATTGGTCCGAACAAACCCGGCTCAAATACTTTGTGTCTCTTTTTAATTTTATCACTCATATCAACCCCGTATATTCAGGGGTTGATTTATTTATCAAATATTACTGAGAAACCCCTGAAGCTTTCAAAGAAATTATACGGGTTTTAGCTAAATTTGTCCAATTACTGGAAGAATAAGATGTGACCAGATCTTCATAAGACTCTAATGCTGCCTCTTTCTTGTCCAATGTTTCATTTATTCGTCCCATATTAAATAAAACTTCGGGAATGATAGGAGAATTACTTCTGTAATTTCCCGTAATGTCAGTTAGAGTTTTTAAGGCAGATTCTAGATCTCCTCCATTCTCCTTTGCACTGGCGGCATTGTAGAGACTAACTGATGCCAGATAGCTATCTGGTTATATTTCGGCAATCCTACTGAAATCGGCATCGGCATTGCTCCATTCCTCTTTCTGCATATAGAATTGTCCTCTTATGAAAAGTGCTTTTTCGACGAGAATAGAGGTTTTTTCAGAATCCGCTATAGGATTTACATTCTCGAGGAAAGCTTTTTCTGCGGCCTCTTTATCCTCTTCCTGAGCACTGAACCAGTCCTGAAATTCTTTCTGTAATTCAACAGCTTTATTCGAATACATGTTATTGGTATCTTTTATGTTCTTGTCAACTACAGCAAATACAACAGTCAATACTACCAGAACTATTAAAATGATCCATAAAGCTATTCTGTTTTTACTTATAGATTCTGCAACTTTTTCTGCAAAAGTCAATTTTTTGTCACTTTTATGTTGTGTCACTCGTGAATTCTCCTCAACGTTTTATATCTAAATCTTTAATCAACCTGGATAGATAGGTTCTCTGAATTCCTAAAGAGTCAGACGCTTCTGTCTGATTCCCGGAATGTTCAATTAGAATCTTTTGTATAAATTCCTTTTTAAACAGGTTTACCGCATCTTTTAAGGTACTGTCAATATATAAATCTTCTGACGAACTATTGTAGTCCGGTAAAAGCAGGTCCTGAGGACGTATATAATCTGACGTTGTTATAATAACAGCCCTTTCAACAGAATTTTCCAGTTCTCTGACATTTCCGGGCCATGAGTATGATAGCATAGCTTCTACAGAAGAAGAAGAAAAGCCATTGATATTTTTGTTATTTTTTATATTAAATTTTTTTAAGAAAAAATTGGCCAGAGGCAGTATATCATCGCGTCTCCTTTTGAGAGGAGGAATCTCCAGAGGAAGTACATTTAATCTATAATAGAGATCTTCTCTAAAACGAGAGGCATCGACTTCTTCATTCAGCTTTCTATTTGTAGCGGCAATGATCCGAACATCTACTTTTTCAGAAATATTAGATCCGACTCTTTCAAAAGTTCCATGCTGGATAACCCGAAGTAATTTTGCCTGCATAGAGATAGGCAGCTCCCCAATTTCGTCTAGAAAAATGGTTCCTGTATCAGCAAGAGAAAAACGACCGGTATGATCATTTACAGCATCTGTAAATGCTCCTTTAACATGACCGAATAATTCACTTTCAATGAGGTTCTCGGGAATGGCAGCACAATTGATTCGAATAAAGGCCTTATCTGCTCTATCGCTGAATCGGTGTATCTGTTCTGCAAATAGTTCCTTACCGGTTCCACTGTCGCCTGTGATTAGTATTGGAGAACTTGAAGAGGCAATTTTTTTAACTATCTCAAGTTTTTCTTCGATCACTGTGCTTTTATAAATAAGTTCATGATAAGTAGTAGCACTTTTCACCTGATCTTTTAACTTGAAAAGTTCATCATTCATCTGTTGATATTTTTTGGCATTTTGAAAAGCCAGGCCGGCTTGTGTTGAAAATATCTCGAGCCATTCCAGATCTTCATCGGTAAAGGATCTACCGGATTCTTTATTAATTACTTCGATTACACCGACACATTGATCTTTGATGCGCATCGGAACGGCTAATATAGACGTTGTCGCATAACCGATTTTTTTACTTATTTCAGAGGAAAAGCGAGGGTCATCTTCAACATCATTGACTATGAGTGACCGGTTATTTTTGGCTACCCAACCGGCGATACCTTCTCCCATCTTCACTGAAAATTTTTTCACTTCCGAGCCTTTCGGACCAAGAGCAATTTCAAAGTAGAGGGTTTCGGCATCTCTATCAACTAACAGGAGAGATGAAGCATCTCCCCCTGTTAGTTTACTGGCTGATTCGAGAATCTGTGTCAAAAGAGATTTTACATCCGAATAATCAGAATTAATATAACTATTAATTTCGATTAATGTGTTAAATCTCTTTAAATCTATCTGATCTTTTATCATCAGTAGTATTTGAACCTTAATCTTTGTTCAGCATATCTCCAAGAGTGAATGTTGAATCATCTTCTTCTTCATGCATATACTTGGAAATTTCTGCTTTTTGTTCTTTAAGTTTCAGTTCTTTGATTGATAGTGATAATCTCTGTCTGGCAGGATTAATTTCTGTCACTGCAGCTGTAATTTTGTCACCAATATTATACTTTAAAAGCTCTTCTTCAGGATCATCATCTTTATGTACTGTAAGGTTATTTTTATGAATAAGTCCTTCAATATCACCATCAACTTTGACAAAAAGTCCAAAGTCGGTTTTATTAGTGATTTCACCTTTTATAACACTACCTCGGGGATAGCTTTTCTCAAGAGTGTTCCAGGGATCTTCAGATAACTGTTTAACACCGAGAGAGATTCTTCTCGCTTCAGGATCCACTGCTACTATGGCAACTTCAACTTCATCACCTTCATTGAGAACAGAAGATATATTTTTAATCCTTTTTGTCCAGGACATATCATCTGAGTGAAGAAATCCATCAATACCCTCTTCCAGTTCAATAAAAGCACCGGCATTTGTAATTTTTTTAACAGTTCTTTTTAATACCTTTCCTACGGGGTACTGTTCAATAATAGAATCCCAGGGATTGGCCATAACCTGTTTTATCCCGAGTGAGATTCGACCCTGCTGAACATCATATCCAAGAATCATTACCTGACATTCATCTCCGATTGAAAGTACTTCCTGTGGATGTTTGATCCTTTTAACCCATGAAAGTTCTGAAATATGGACAAGACCTTCAATGCCTTCTTCAATCTCAACAAATGCTCCAAAGTCAGTTAGTTTGGTTACTTTTCCCTTAACAACATCTTCCACATTGTATCGACTTTCAAAAGTAGACCATGGATCTTCCGAGAAGTGTTTAAGGGAAAGATTTATCTTATTTTCTTCCGGATCCAACCTGATGACTTTCAGTTTGATTTCCTGATCTTTTTTGACAAAATCTTTTGGTCTTGTTACATGTCCCCAGCTCATATCATTAATATGAAGAAGGCCGTCAAAACCTCCAAGATCGATAAAAGCGCCAAATGAAGTGAAACTTTTTACAGTTCCCGTGACTTCATCACCTATATTTATTTTTTCAAAAAACTCTTTTCTTTTAACTTCAGTTTCTTTTTCCAGCCAGTCTCTTCTGGATACTACAATATTAACTCTTTTTTCATTGTAGAGTCTTTCTATTAAGAATTTACTCTCGAGACCAATATATTCTTCTGGATTTTCAACTCTTGAAATATCTACTTTAGATATTGGTATAAAGCCTTTAAGTTCAGATCCGAAATCAACTTCGAATCCCCCTTTAATGCTTTTTACAATTGTACCTTCAACGGGAGTTTTTTCCTGAAAGGCATCTTTTAGTTTTTTCCAGATAACTTTTGAATCTGCTTTTTTCTTGGAAACAACAATTTCGCCGTTTTTTCCCTCTTTTTTTACAAGAACAACACTTATCGTGTCTCCTGTTGAAGGGATATCACTAAAATCCTCAACTGGAATTTTCCCTTCAGATTTGTAACCAATATCAATATAAACGTAATCAGAATCTACCTGTATGACATCTCCGTTTACGAGTTGTCCTTCTTCAAGACTGTCTAGTCCTTTTAGGTATTCTTCCTGTAGTTCCTGTTGGTTGCTGTCTAATGTTTTTGCGTCCATCTCTGCCATAATTCTACCGTTCTCCTGAGCTTTTAAACGATTATCTATAATTTTCTCTGTTACTTTCTCACATACTTCTTCGATGGTCAAGTCAGAAGTGTCCAAATAAATTGCGTCATCGGCAATTATAAGACTTCCTTCCTTTTTATTCCGATCAATCATGTCTCTAGCTTTTATGCTTTCAATTATTTCCTCAAGAGATTTTTTACTGACACCCTGTTTTTTTCTACGGGCAGCACGGATTTCCGGCGAAGCATCAAGAAAGACTTTAACTTCAGCCTGAGGGAAAACCACAGTAGTCATATCCCTTCCTTCAGCAACAAGATCTATGGAATTCCCTATAGAGCGAAGTCTTTCATTTACTATGTGCCTTACTGGAACAGTTGCGGAAACCTGTGCGACATAAGCATCGACATCATCTGTATGCAATTGATCCTCTACATCCTTGTTATTCAAAAA
Organism: Spirochaetaceae bacterium; assembly: GCA_016342385.1. Lineage (GTDB taxonomy): Bacteria > Spirochaetota > Spirochaetia > DSM-2461 > DSM-2461 > Spirochaeta_F. The sequence continues at coordinate 7,874 of JAEINM010000097.1, forward strand.
TAATCTTCCACTTTCTATGGTTAGAATACAGTTCCCTGCCGCTTCAATCAGCAGTTTCTCTTGGGTGATATCCACTCGATTCTGAATGGCATATAAGGTTATTGCCCGATAAAAGTTTCCTGAATTGAGGTTGAAAAATCCATTTTCTTCTGCTATTTTTCCGGAAATGGTGCTCTTCCCTACACCGGCTGGTCCATCTATGGCAACAATCATGACTTCCTCTGTCTTTTCTTATAGGTTTTTTTGTTTTTTTCAGCAGCGGCATCACTGCTCTTTGTCAGGGATTTGACTTCCCGTTCTGTCAGATTCCTGAAATGTCCGGAATTCAATCCTGTCAATTTAACATTGCCTATTCTGATCCTATGTACTTTTTTAACATTAATATTCTGAGATTGGAACACTTTTCGCAGTTCCCTGTTCTTTCCCTCTTCCAGTACAATATTAACAGAATTAGATCCATTCATTTTAAAGGTTTTTAATTTAAAAAACTCATCACCGACATAGATCCCCTTTTTGAAATTTTCCATTAATTCCAGGGGGATCTCTTTTTTTGTCGTTACGACATACTCTTTTTCTATGTGCGATGAAGGATGAGTTATTTTTTTGGCAAATTCTCCGTCATTTGTAAAAAAAATCAAACCCGAAGTGAGATAGTCTAAACGTCCCACATTATACACACGCTGATTTACTGCAGGAGAGATAAGGTCTATTGCGAGAGAACGGCCATCGGGATCTTCATTGGAACAGAGGAATTTAGAGGGTTTATGTAATGCCAGGTAGATTTTCTTTTTTGCTGGCCGTATGACACGGCCATCCATTTTTACGATATCGTCATCGAAGACTTTTGTCCCCGGGGTTATAACAATATTGCCATTGACACTGATTCTTGCCTGGGAAATAATCTCTTCACATTTTCTTCTTGATGCTATGCCGCAACGGGCCATAAATAACTGTAATCGTATTTGTTCTTTATCCATTTAACTCAAACCTGTCCCTGTCCTGTTCTTCAAGCTTTGGTAGATCAGCGATGCTGTTCAGCCGGAAAACCTTCAGAAATTCTTTCGTTGTTCCGTATAGAAGAGGCTTGCCGGGGACGTCCTTCTTTCCGACTTCTTTAACAAAACCTTTTTTCATAAGAAGTCTTATCATATTATCAGCAGATACTCCTCTGATATTTTCCACTTCAGTTTTTGTAAGGGGTTGAGAATACGCTATTATGGATAAAGTTTCCATAGCGGCTTTAGATAATTTGTCATCATTCTTTTTACCATAATGGTCTTTAAGGATTCCCCAGAACTCCTCTTTAGGTGAAAAAGTATATTCTCCACTTATTTCAAGAAGCTCTATACCGTGTCTTTCCTCTACATAGCGCTTTTGAATCTGATTTATAGCCTCATCGACAATATTCTCAGCAAGATTACTGATTCTCGATATTGTTTTCTTATTGATCGGATCATTTTCCAGGAAAATTATAGCTTCAATAATGGCTATCTCATTAGTTAGTTCCACTTTTATAGTCCTCAGTATATCTGGTAATTTTTATGTCGCCAAATAACCGATTCTGGAAAAATGCAATATTACTGCTTTTAGCCATTTCCAGGATTGCAAGAAATGAACAGATTATTTCCATTAGAGAATCGGGATTGGTTATTAATTCATTAAAATATAATTCCGGTCTCTTATCTAAAAATTCATTTATCAGAGTAATTTTCTCATTAACTGATACTTCTTCATATAAATTGACTATTCGCTCTGAATTAAAATTTTTCATTACATGGGAAAAACTCTTCAATAAATCCCAGACTTCGATTTCTTTCCACAAGTTATCATCATCTGAAAAAGGTAGGATTTTCTGTACCTTTTTCCTTTCAACAACCCATTCTGATTTTTTTTCTTTTTCTGTCATCAATTCTGATAGTTTTTTGTATTTCTGATAATCAATAAGTTTAGCCACAAGTTCCTGCCTGGGATCTTCGACCTCTTCATCAAGGTTTATTTCAACAGGAAGCAGTAATCGGGATTTTATATACAACAATGTAGAAGCCATAACATAAAACTCTGTGATATTTTCAAGGTCGATTTTGGCGGCATATTTTATATATTCGACATATTGCTCAGTTATCTCATGTATGGGAATTTCGTAAATATTCACTTCATTTTTCTTAATCAGGAAAAGAAGTAAGTCCAGAGGACCTTCGAAATGATCAAGCTTATATTTGTGCTTATTTTCTTTTATTTCTTCCATACAACCTCTATAGGTAAATTATATCATAAAAAAATATTATAGACAGATAAAGAAGAACAGTATACACCTGTGGTCATTCTTTACTCTCTGACCACAGGGTCGGTTCATCTTGCTCTTTTTTTAGAGTTTCTGCAATTCTGTAACAGCGTTCGTTGAGAATAGGATGAATGTGATAAGGCGCTATATCACATAAAGGAGCTAAGACAAACATTCTCTCATGGAGCCGCGGGTGTGGAATAACAGCCTCTTCAAAAGAGGTAATCAGATTATCATAAAAAAGAATGTCCAGATCTATTGTTCTGGGTCCCTGGTGAATAACCCTGTTTCGTTTAAGTTTTTTTTCTACTTCCAGAAGGGATCTTATAAGACTCTTGGGAGTGAGAAGTGTTTTAATCTCCACTACACTATTAAGGAATTTATCCTGGTCCACATACCCGAAAGGTTCTGTTTCATATATGGCGGATCTTTTTGAAACTCTACTGAGTTCAGATTGATTTATTAAATCTATAGCGGACTCTAAATTTTTAGAACGGTTTCCCATATTTGACCCTATTCCCAGGTAAACAGTATGCCATTCCCTTTCAATCTCTATACCGGCAAAATCTATGGATAATCCCGCAGGAATCCATGGTTTTATAATTGATAGTGAAACATGATTTATCATTGCGTACTTCAGCAATATATGTGTAGCGAGATCTTCTGCACAGGATTCTATCAGTTTGTATTTGTTCTCTGTAAATTTTTGTGCAATTTCTTTACAGATACTGACAAGGTGAACCGTATTTTTCAGCCTGTCAGAATCCCCCGCTTCTTTAAGATTCAACTTCAATTCCGCTGAGATAATATATTTTTCACCGGATTTATCAACTTCCGCTTCATACCCTTGAGATCCGTATACTTCCAGATTTTTTATAATGATT
>JAEINM010000098.1 GCA_016342385.1 Spirochaetaceae bacterium
TTTATGCAGGGTTATCCTCAGAATATCCCTCTTCTCCTGGATCTCGCATCTCCTTCCAAACTGACAAGATTTACAGAAAATCAGCTATATTTTTCCAGTGGTCACCCCTTTTCCATCTATGTGAATAGAAATTTCCGTCAATTTCCCCAGATAGATACCAGCGGCGGCAATGTTACCTATGCGGCTCTCTCTCTGGCAAATTCTCTCGGTTCCGATGAGATCTACATTATCGGAGCTGATTTTTCCTATCCCAGAGGGAAATCCTATGCCATGGAGACCTATCTCTATCCATGGTTCAGAAATCTTGAAAACCGGTTTTCCTCTTTGGAGAGTTCTTTTTTTACCTTTATAATGCACAACAACAGTATGATTAAAGAAGATTCCGATGGTTATATAAGGTATATATCCAAACCGATGATTGGTTATAGAAAACACTTTGAAGCAGCTGCCTCTGAATCTGAAGCAGCTGTTATAGCCTTTGAAGGGAGCGGCTGCACTCTTCAAATTGAAAATGAAAAAAAGACTTCTTTTTCGAAGATCAGACCAGTTTTTTCAGCTGGTTCAGCCAATCAGACTAGTTCAGAGTTTCTGGCGGCATACCTGGAAAAATTAAAACAAATGAAAGTACCTCATTTTCCCTTATGGAAATACATCAATTCATTAAATGATGAAGAACAGAATCTTCTAACAACAATTCTACCAGCAGCAGCTGAAATAAACCGAAAGGGCTTTCCCCGAAATATTGCGATAAAAGAAGCTCTCAGCTGGACAATTGATATACTCGAACGGGAATTGAATCAGACGGTGTAATGCTCCTCCCTAAGGAGTTCTTATGTCTTTTGACCGGCAGAATATACAACAGACCCATATCCAACAAAAGATTCTGATTTGTGTTTTGAATAACTGGTGTCATATTGTAGGAGTGTCCCGGATGTAATCCCCCGGATACGGGCATAAGAAGCAGCACAGGCAGCTGCTCCGGCTGAACAGGCAGATTGATTGTCATGAGCCAATTCCAGTATATTCACAGGTTCAACATCAATCATAGCCTGTAGAATTCTCCTGTCAGATTCCTCTACCCACTTTAGAGGATCGTCAAGGGATTGCTGTGGGATAAAATTATAATTTAATCCATAATGTGTAAGATCAGTAGATCCCAGAACAGCTATATTCAAATTAGAACTCGAGGAAACAGTATTTATAATTTCCGCTAGTTTCAAAGCACTCTCTCCCGAGGGGACACGGAGGGGAACAATAGGGATTTGTCCCAGAATATAGTTGATAAGAGGTAATTGAACTTCTATAGTGTTGTCCGCACTTTCATCAGATTCACAATGAATTTTTTTTCTTATAGATGAGATAATACTTCTTTTTACCGGTAAAGGCCCTAAGGGAGTCTCAAAAGAATCATAATCATAGAAAATAATGGGATTGTTTTCCGGCAGATGACCACCGAGGATAAAAAGCACATCAAGATTTTCAGGGAATCTCCTGATAACATCGTAGGCCATGATTCCCGAAAAAAACCAACCGGCATGAGGAACAATACCACAGATACTATTTTTTACTGCCGGAGCAAGAACCTGATCCCACTTATCCAGTTGTTTTTCTACTTCCAAACCTTTTTCGGGGTACCATGTTCCGGAAAAAAATGCTTTTCTTACTTTCTCCATATAAAAACCTCTAATTTTATTTAAAAAACTATGTATATAATTAAATAATACTGCAAAAAAGAAAATAATTGAATATAATTAAGATATGAAAAAGAACCTCTCTACTATCTACACCATAGCGGTATTAATTATTCTTGTTCTTCTGGGAGCATGGTCAACCTGGGATGTATATCAGTTAAGAACCAGTAACACAGAAGCGGCTCAGTTAAATATTGAGAAGATAAAACAGACTGTTGAAAACAGTTATAATAAGGGAATACCTTTTAACGACACAGAATTCTCTAAACTGATTAATACACTTTTAAATGATAATCCAGAACTGGAAATAGTGACCATTTATTCCCATGACGAAGATGTCGGTATTACCTATCACTACAATAAAAGCCAAGAGATACAACTATTGAATCTTGATGAAGCGAGTCCTCTCACAGAGAGAGATCTTCCCGAATATAAATATAATCAGTTAATGAAAAGTAAACTAACCAGAGATTTAAATGCAGCAGACATGACAGGGCTGAATATGGATCTTATTTATCAGGTTGTAGACCGATCCCAGATATACAATATCCTTATCAGAGTTCTCTTAGTCGTTATAGTTCTTTTCTTCATTACACTTTTTATGATTTTTACAGTATCACGTAAAAAGGAGAATATTCCTGTAACAGAAAAAGAGGATTTTGATATAGACTCAACCTCTGATGATGAAATATTACTTGATTGGGATGAACAGGGATTTGATGATTCTCCTGCTGAGAAGGGTACCAGTGAGGATTTAGAAGATATCAATCTTGATATGAATGATGATTTCGGAGATTTGAATCTTGATTCAGATAGCTTTAATGATGTCTCTGATGATTTTGAAAGTCTCCCTCCCGACAGTGATTCCGGTGATATGGAAAATATAAACTTCGATGCCGATTCATCTGATGATTTCGGAGATTTAGCTTTAGATAGTGATTCTGATAATGATCTGGGAGACTTATCCTTAGACAGTGAATCTGATAATTCAATTGAAGATATGAATGACGAGATAAGCTTTGATGATCTTGATCTGGACTCGGATATTCCTGAAGAAGAGGATCTTCTGGCAATGGATCATGAATTGTCCCCTTCGGAAGTCACAGAAGATTTCAACTTTGATGAGATCGATGATACCTTTACCCCAGAGGAAATTCAAACTTCAGATTCAACGAAAAGCAGTGCCAGCTGGGAAAACTTCATTGAGGAAAGGGTCAATCTTGAACTGGAAAGAGCGGCCTCTTTTGACCAGGATATAGTTATGGGAATCATTCAGTGCGAAGGTCTGACAGAAGAGAATTATAAGATTTTCACTGATCAGTTAAAAGAGGATTTTAATAATCCCGATATGATCTTTGAGTATAATGAAAATGGTTTAGCTTTAATAGGACCTGATACAGACCTCGATTCCGCTCTGGTTACTCTGGAAGAGTTTACAGGAAAAGAACAGGAAGATTATGGCGAAATTAATGTGGGCATATCCTCAAGAAACAGTCGACTGTTAACGGGAAGCAGGATTTTTATGGAAGCTGAAAATGCTCTTAATAAAGCGGTGAATGATAGTGAAAAAAATATTGTAGGATTCCGTTCAGATCCCGATAAATTCAGAGAATTTCTTACGAAAAAAGAATAAAAAAAGGCTGCACAGCAGCCTTTTTTTATTGAAGATCTTCAATAGCAATACTTAAAAAATCCAGTTTATTTTTTTCTATTTTATATTTTTCACCACTTGTATTTTGAACATCTACAGGGTCTTTTTCTGTATGACTAAAAACGATCTTTTCATAAGATCCATCAAGATTTTCCATTTCAATGGTAAAATCTGAAATATCCGGATTTGTCTCCATAGGGGAATCTGATTTTTTCCCCAGGAGATTATGAACTTTGCTAATAAGCCTTCGGACTTTAATTCTGTCTAATTCCAATCCGGAATTCTGATCGATCCAGGATCCATCTGTATTTTCAGTAATATAGAGGTATTGAGAGGGACTTATAATTTTCAGAGCAATAACAGATGATTGAAAATGTGATTTGATCAGGCTATATTCTCTTGTCTCATCATCCTTTTCTCTTACAATATCCAGTAAATCTCCTGAAATTTCATAGACAATTTCACTATCTAACAGCCTAATGTACATCTTTGTCAGATTTTCCTTTGTATCTCCTGTAAAAACATCAAGATGAGAACCGTTTTGATAGACTATAGAGACCATATCAGCGGTATCGTCATCAAGGCCAAATCGGTTGAAATATTGCTTTTCACGGCTCATAATTCTGCTCTCTGATATAAGAGACAGATTGTTTAAAAACTCATCAGGAAGGGGGGTTCCATTAATTGACAGTCGGGTTATCCCTTTTACAGGAATAAATGGAATATTCTGCAACTTCTGATCTTTACCGGTAAATATTAAAATACAAGTCAATATTAAGAGAGAATTATAGAGGACAATGACGATGAGCTGTTTATTCTCCACGTCTACTCCTTCTTTGTCTAAAGAGAAGAGCAAGATAGACAAAAGAAAATAAAAAGGGGACAATTATAAAAGTAAGGATTTTTACGACCCCTTGTCCCCTACCCGTATAAATAGTATTTCTGTGTAATAAATGGTATTCATTTGAACGGGAAGAAATATCATAGAGAATTTCATCTCCTAGAAGTTTATAAATGTAGTTTCTTATATATACTATATTCTTCATACTCCCGGAAGACTGCATAAAATCTGAAAAGCTCAAAGTGCTGGAAAAAACAAGGATATTATTCTCCTTTTCCGATTGGACAGAGCTCTTGAAAAGCGGGTTAAAAAGTCCATTGAGCTGTACACAAACTGTATAAGGTCCAGTGAAAAGATTTGCGTCTTTGTATGCTTCCGGTCTGATATCCGTATTACCTTCACTAAGCCATGAATTCGATGACGATTGAATTATTGTTTTATAGGTAATATTTTCTTTTTCAATAATCTGAATAGGAGATCCCCATAAAACATCAAAATGATCACTTCCCTTGAACCACATATTATAAAAGTCATATCTCTGAGAATTCCCTGACATATAATTAAGAAGAAGACTGTTCTCATCAGAAATCAGAGCATCTCCCAGGACGACACCATAGCTCTCAATCCATCGGCTGATGATTGAACTGTCAACCCTTACTGCATAATCATTGTTTTCCGGATCAATTTTTAATCCGTCAACCAGAAATATCAGGGGAGAACCCTCCTGAATTGTTCTATCAATAGCATACAATTCATTCATGAGGAAGTCTTTTCTGTCGGGAACGATCATAATATCGGGAATGAAAGTTAAAGGTGTATCTTCAGATAGAGGATAAACATCAAAAAAACGGCTTAATTGAGAAATGAGTAGAGAGTAGGAACCATTGGGTTTATCAGCACTTGAGTCTGGAAATATGGCCAGAGTTTTTAATCCCCCGTTCTTCAATTTTGTAAGAGCTTCTGCAATTAAAAATTCCAGGTTATCCGGTCCGGCAATGAAAGGAACGATTTCTCTCGATTCGAGATAGTTTATCTCCAGACCTGAAAAAATGTTGATTTTTTGAATCTCTCCCTTTGTGTTAATCTCAATCTGCTCTTCAGAGAGACCCAATTCTTTCAATCTCCTTTGATCATCCGCTGATGGGATCTTAATATCTACAGACAAATCATAGAGCGATGACCGCGACATCTGTTTGAGAAATTCTGAAACCATTTTCAGCTGTGACGATTCAAATTCATCGGATTTCCACCATGTAATGTATAAAGGCTGCTCAAAGTGATTAAGGATCTCTACAGTCCCGTTTTTGATTGTATAGATTTTTTTATCAGTGAGATCTATATTCCGGTTAAGTTGAGAAATTATCAATATAGCGGGAATAAGTGAGAATAATAAAAGAGAGAGAGTTATCATCTCAGTTTTTTTTCTTTTCAATTCCATCTCCTCATGAAAATCAGCCTTGTTGAAGAATATAGGAATATGGCGGTTATAAGAATAAAATATAGAATATCACCACTATTCAGGAGACCTCGACTGAAAGACTCCAGATGACTGGAAAAAAAGAATGATGATATAAGCCGTTGCCCTCCATAGGAACCATAGAGAAAGAAAAGGGCCGTTGCCGATAGAAACCATGAGACGATTGATCCGGAGACAAGAACTGTGAGGAAATAACAGAGAGAGATTGACGCAGACCCGCTGAAAAAGATCCCTATAACATTGGAGAGAAAAATACCCTTATCAAAATTCCCCAGGGGGATAAGGGAAAGAGGAAGTATCATTGTTCCCAGAATCAATATGGTAAAAAAAAGATAGATTGCGCAAAAGCGCGCAAACACCAGAATATTCTCTGAAAAAGGCAAAGTTAACAGAACCTCCCCGGTATTATAACGGTTGTCATCAACAAAAAGTTTTAAAGTTATAATGGGGATTATCATAATGAGAAGAGTCGGATAGAGTCCAAAGTACATAGACAGATCCGCTTCTCTACCACTGAAAAATCCCATAAAAACTATAAAGAAAATAGATAAAAACAGCGGAGAAAACGTCAAAGAGATAAAACCGGGAAAAGATAAAAATAATTGCCTGAATTCTTTTTTAAAAAGGACGGAAAATCTATGCATCAGTATTTTCCATAGTTCTTAGAAAAATCTGTTCCAAAGACTGTGATTTAAGATCAAGTGTATGTATTCGCAAGTTGTTCTTATACAACAAATCGGTGATAAGAGCACCCTTATTTCTCTTGTGTTCCCTATTAGAGATACTGACTATAAGAGTCCAGTAATTTTTCCTGATCTCTTTTGATGATTCTAGAATAATCCCAGTTTGCATTTTAAGATTATTTACATCACTCTCCTGACCGGAAACTTCAATAACATATGCTGCTCTCTCATTTCCACGGCTATTGTCTTTTCCCGTATCATATTTTAGCACACCATTGTCCAGAATAAGAATCCTGTCACAAAGAAGATCGATTTCACTTAAAATATGCGATGAAATTATAATACTCATATCTTTTCTACAATTCCTGATAATCTGCCGAAGTTCGGAAATCTGAAGTGGATCAAGTCCACTGGCGGGCTCATCGAGAATTAATAGAATGATATTACCAGCCTGTGCACCGGCAATGGCACACCTTTGCCGGAAACCTGTTGATAATTCACTTATGATAGTATGCTCATAGCTTTTCAGCGAGAATAAATCCAGAAGTTTATTCCGCTCATCGTCTCTTTTGCTTTTTTTATATAACCTGATGGATAGGATGAAATCCAGATACTCACGGACTGTCATATATTCATATAAAGGTGATTTTTCAGATAAATATCCTATCTTTTCCTTTACCCTGCTACTATGATCAACTATAGATAATCCATCAATTTTAACAAGGCCGCTATCGGCCATATGATAACCGGCCAGAATCTTCAGTAGTGTAGTTTTTCCAGCACCATTCTGTCCGAGTAAGCCGGTAATTTCTCCTTTTTTAAGAGAAAATGAAATATCTTTAAGAACAGACCTCTCTTTATATGATTTAGAAACTGATTCTATCTCTATCATTTTATTCGACATTGGGGATCTTCAAAATCATCTGATCACGACAGAGAAACGTATCACTAAAATTCTCACGAGCCTCTTTTTTCAGTTGTCTCAACTGTTTCTCCGAATAACGGGGGCTGTAATGAATTAAACCCATTCTTTTAATACCACCAGCTTTTGATGCTATCATTCCCGCCTGATGTGCGGTAAGATGTTTTTTTTCTTTTGCCGATTCGGCGAGTTCTTTTTCGAACATTCCTTCACAGATAAACAGATCAGAACCAGACACTTCTTCAGTAATTGATTCTTTATACATTGTATCGGTGACATAAGAAAACTTTCTCCCTTTTCTTTCATCCCCCATAACATCTGCTGGATGCACAATGATGCCGTCATTCAACTCAACATCTATTCCCTGCTGAAGAGTCGACCACTTAGGACCTACGGGGACACCTGCCGCTTTTGCTCTCTCGGGATAGAATACTCCCGGTCTGGGATCTTCTTCGAGAGTATAACCGACACAGACTTTAGAATGTTTCAGAGGGAAGGATCTGACTTTATAACCTTCACCCTCATATACAATCTGGGACTCTGAGGGTTTCTGTATTTCCCTTATCTCAATCTCATAATTGATATACATATCGAGAACATCTCTGCTGGTTTCGATATATTCTTTGATTTTTGGAGGACCTATAATGACCAGAGGTTCAGATCTATCAACCTGAGCAGATAACATAAGTATCCCCGGTAATCCGGTAATATGATCTGCGTGAGTATGAGAAATAAATATTGTATTAATCTTTTTCCACCGTAAATTTAGTGATCTTAGGGAAACCTGAGTTCCCTCTCCGCAATCAAAAAGGAATAAGTCGCCTTCTCTTCTTAAAAGAACTGATGTCAAATGACGTCCGGGTAGAGGCATCATGCCGCCGCACCCTAATATAAATGCTTCCATATGTATTAAAAAATAACAGATTTCATTTTTTAAGTGAATAGAAATGGTTTTTCTTTTATATTAATACATATGATTCGGGCAAATATATTTCAGATCTTAACCATAATCAGCATTCTGATGACGATTATTACATCCATAATCATACTCCTCGATGAAAGTAAATCCAGTGAATCTACAATTTCCTGGCTTCTTGTCATTTTTCTTCTTCAATGGATAGGTGTTCTTTTTTATATATTACTGGGAATTAACTGGAAAAAAGGAAGAATTGTACACCAGAAGCCAGAAGATTTTTTTGGAAAATACCTTTCTGATCCTCTAAAGAGACAGGAACTGTTTCTCACAAATGCTCTGGAAAATGATAGCTCTGAAAAAAACAATGACACAATAAAAACAATCCGTCTGCTTATGAATGGTAACAATTCCATCCTGACATTGAATAACAGGTTAAAACTCTACTTTGAAGGGAGAGATGCCTTTGAGGATATAATTAGAGATCTGGAACGGGCAGAGGATTCTATCCATATGGAGTTTTTTATCTGGCGATCCGATATCCTGGGGCAAAAAATTAAGAATATTCTTATTAAAAAAGCCTTAGAGGGTGTTGATGTAAAGCTGATCTTTGACGGTCTGGGTTCTTTCGGAAAAATATCTTTTAAATATCGCAGGGAATTAAAAGAATCGGGTATTCAGTACAAATACTTTCTCGATCTCAATTCTGCAGTAGCACGCATGAAAATCAATTACAGGAATCACAGAAAAGTGGTTATTATTGATGGCAGAAAGGGCTATACCGGTGGAATGAATGTGGGACAGGAATATATTGACGGCGGAAAGCGTTTTGATACATGGAGGGACACAGCGCTTCGTCTGACCGGAGATTCTGTCATGCTGCTTCAGGCTCTCTTTCTCATAGACTGGAGCTCCAGCGGCAATGAGCAGATTCTCAATGAAAAACTTTTTCCCGCCTTCCATCCCGGTGATGTTCAGATTCCCATGCAGATAGCCGTTAGCGGTCCTGATTCCAGATGGTCATCAATCGAACAGCTCTATTTTTTACTCTTAACAAATGCCAATAATGAAGTATGGATACAAAGCCCCTATTTTATTCCCAGTACCAGTATACTCAATGCCATGCAGACATCAGCTTTAAGTGGAGTAAAAATTAATCTTATGATTACGGGAATTCCTGACAAAATGCCACCCTATTGGGCGGCTCAGACATATTTTGAAACATTATTGGAGTCAGGAGTCAGAATTTATAAATACAGAGCGGGATTTTTACACAGTAAATATCTTGTAGCAGATAAAGAGATCTCCACAGTGGGAACATGTAATATGGATATACGAAGTTTTCATATCAATTTTGAAGTGAACACCGTCATTTATGACAGCCTGACATCTTCCAGGCTGGTAGACCAATTTAATATAGACCTACAAAATTGTGAAGAAATAACCCTGTCAAAATTGAGGAAGTTCAATATTTTTAAAAGGGCAAGAAACAGCCTGTTGAGCATATTCTCACCCATTATGTAAATTCTTTTTTAGAATATCCCGATCCTGGCTCCAAAGCCCAGAGTCGGTTTAATACCGGCTTCTATATCAGATGAAATAAACCACAGTGAACCCTCGACATAAAAAGAATAACTATTGAAAAATTTTACATTCTTTAATTCAAACTTGGCAAACTCATACTGCAGAAGCACAGATCCCATAACGACTCCATTACTTGTAAAGTAATATCCGTCGTTAGACATAGTAAAATAATTAAAGTTCGCTCCTACCGCCACGGACATAGAGAAGAATTCCCAGTCATACCCCAAAAAATAACTAAATGGAATATCAACAATTGTGGCCAGAAGTTTTGCACCAAAAACAATACCTGTGAATCTTCCAGGGGGGGCTAATCCTACCTGGGCTTGAAGCTTTACAACATCATCAAAAAAACTGAGACCGATACCCAATTCTCCATATGTACTTCCAAGTCCATGAAGATCAATATAAAGCCCCTGAATAAAGGAAGGGACTTCATATTTTTCTTTACGCCCCTCACGAATAAGGACCTCGACACTACGCAGCCCATTTTCATCTCCTGCTGTTCCCACAAGAGCGATTGAACCATTGAACTTTTTATTTTCTTCAGGAGAAAAAAGATCGACTACCGGAGCTGTTTCATCTACGTTGACAATTAACTTTGATACAGCAATGCTTCCATCCTTAAACTGAGCCCGAATAATCAGCTGGTTTTCCCCTTCCGGCAGATCATAAGTTTCCAATCGATATTCCCACTCTTCTTTTCCTTTGGCTTTATCAAAATTTTTACCGTTATCAAGGCTGATCTCCACAGTTTGGACGGATTTATTCTTATCCTCATCGATTCCGCTAAAACCTGCTTTGCCCGTAACCAGAGGTCTACCAGAGACAAATTGACCACTGATCATATTTTCAACAGACACCCATGGTCCGACAGATCCGTAGAAAATATGCCTTTCAACTGATTCTATGGCATTGAATGAATCCCCACTGACAACAGATATAGTGTGGTAACCATCGGATAATTGACCGGCTTCTATTAAAAAGCTGAAAAGTCCAGTGTCATCAATCTCTTGAGAATCGTTAATGACTTCATCGATTTTCAATATGACGTTTTTTATTCCATTTTTTGAGTTTAGCCGTCCTTCTACAGCTAAAGGTCCGAAAACTTCTTTCCCTTCTTCGGGAAAGATCAGATCAATAGACTCACTCTCACCGGGTGGAGTAATATTCAGATTCCTTGTTTCACTAATACTGTTATCAGCATAGTCAGTGACTGTAATATTAAGATTATACCACCCTGGACGGTAATTACTGACATCTACAATATCCCGG
>JAEINM010000099.1 GCA_016342385.1 Spirochaetaceae bacterium
TATCCCTTCTTCCGAAGAAATTGCTGTAGAAGAATTATATGGATCGTGGCTTAAGGAATTGCATGAAGAACTTTCTGTCAATATCATCATTCCTCCTCTGGATCCGATGGGATTATCACCAGGTTTATTCCGACAGAATATTTCAATAGAGAGAAGAACTCTTATAAGTGATTACCTATACAACTTATACAGAGATCAAATGAGTGATGATCATAAGATTACGATTCTCAGTACTGGGGACGGGTCAATACAGGCTCTTGAACTGGCAAAGAAATATTCCGTTTCCGATAAAATTATCCTCTTATCTCCTGTTCATAATAATCAGTCCATATCTGGGGGCACTATATTTCATAAACTTTCCGGAGTCCCTCTCGTTCACTATCTTATTCCGTGGCTGCCCGATTCTTATGGGAGTCATAGAATGGCCTCTTATGATATTCTCAATGATAAACTCAATGAGGATTTTCAGAATCTCTATGGAAAAAATTATCCCCGATATATCAATATGTATTATAGGAGAGATCTGAAAAAGCAAATTGATTTTTTATCGAATTCTCTGGAAGAGATTAAAAAGAATCGGTTTTTTATTATATATGGAGACGACGATCAGAGTTATAGTCTGGAAGGTTTCGAGAGATTAGGTGATCAACTGACACAAGGGGGTAGTGAAGTTTCAATAATGCGTATTCCCCAGTCGGGAAGGCTGATTTTATTTGATAATGGAAGAGAGAGAGTTCTGGACTTGATCAGCATATTGCTTCAGTAGAACTTTGTAAAATTCTATACCCCCCAAATATTTAACAGATGCTTTAGAGAGAGTTTTTTTATCTGAAGTGTAAAAGTAAAAGTTAGATTTGCTCATTTAAAAAAAGCTCTGATAGATTAAGAAATTCAAATGTGTTATATTATTACTCGTTCATTTTATTAGACGAAATGTGCTGATGTGACACTGAGGTGTCCCCACGCATCATCTATATTTTGATATGAATGGGAGATAGGATGGGAAAAGAAAACATTATAAACGCAGACGAAAACGATAAAGGGAAAAAGGGACCGGACTTTATCAGACAGATTATTAACCGTGATCTGGAAACCGGAAAAAACGGAACCAGGGTACATACAAGATTCCCTCCGGAACCAAATGGTTACCTTCATATCGGTCATGCCAAATCAATTTGCCTGAATTTCGGTATTGCAGAAGATTATGAGGGCGGTCTCTACAACCTCCGATTTGATGATACGAATCCTGAAAAAGAGGAAACTGAATACGTTGAAGCTATTAAAGAGGATATTAAATGGCTTGGTTTTGACTGGAAGGATCGTCTCTTCTTTGCCTCTGATTACTTTGATAAGTTTTATGAGTTTGCTCTTGAGCTTGTGAATAGCGGAAAAGCCTATGTCGATAGTCTCCCTGCTGAAGAAATCCGCGAATATAGAGGCACTCCTACAAAACCCGGGAAAAACTCTCCCTATAGAGACAGACCAATAGAAGAGAACCTGGAAATGCTTGAGAATATGAAAAATGGAAAATACAAAGACGGGGAGCATATATTAAGAGCTAAAATAGATATGTCCCATGTCAATATGAATATGAGAGATCCGGCTATCTACAGAATCAAGAACGCTAGACATCACAGGACCGGCGATAAATGGCATATCTATCCTATGTATGATTTTGCTCATGGATATGAAGATGCCATCGAGGGTATTACTCACTCAATATGCACTCTCGAATTTGAAAATCACAGGCCCCTTTATGACTGGTTTCTCAATAATGTTTCTGCACCCTGTCATCCTCAGCAGATCGAGTTTGCCAGATTGAATTTAAGTTATACAGTTATGAGCAAAAGACTGCTGCTGGAGCTTGTTACATCCAATCTTGTCGATGGATGGGATGATCCCCGGATGCCCACTATATCCGGATTCAGAAGACGAGGAGTGACTCCCACAGCCATTAGAAAATTTGCCAAAGAGATTGGTGTCTCCAAAGTGAACAGTCTGATAGATATGAATTTCTTTTACTACATCATTAGAGAAGAGATGAATGAGACTGCCGACAGGGTCATGGCAGTACTCGATCCTTTAAGAGTAGTTATAACCAATTATGAAGAGGGTAAAACAGAAGAGTTCGATGCTGATAATAATCCACAGATTGAAGATGGCGGAACCAGAAAAATCCCTTTTTCAAGAGAGATTTATATTGAGCGCGATGATTTTATGGAAGACGCCCCTAAGAAATTTTTCAGACTGGCTCCTGGACGGGAAGTACGCCTGAAACACGCTTATTTTTTAACCTGTAATGATCTTATCAAAGATAAAGAAGGGAATGTCACCGAACTTCACTGTACCATAGACCCAGAGACAAGAGGGGGCAATGCTCCCGACGGTAGAAAGGTGAAAGGTACAATTCACTGGGTTTCAGCCGCTCATGCCATAGATGCGGAAGTGAGACTCTACGATAATCTTTTTACACTGGAAGACATGGCGGATATGGAAGAGGGGAAAGAGTATAAGGATTATCTCAATCCTGAATCAGAGATTATTCTTAAAAACTGCAAAGTTGAACCTTCTCTTGCTCATGCCGTTCCGGGGGCTCCTTATCAGTTTTTGAGAAAGGGGTATTTCAGCGCCGACTCCAAGTATCACACCAGGGAAAAACCTGTATTTAATAGAGTTGTAGCCTTAAAAGATTCCTGGGCGAAACTACAGAAGAAATAAACGGGGCAGCCGATTTTATCACGTTGAGACAGGGCATGCCAATTTTATCACGTTGAGACAGGGCATGCCGATTTTATCACGTTGAGACAGGGCATGTCGATTTTATCACGTTGAGACAGGGCAGCCGATTTTATCACGTTGAGACAGGGCATGTCGATTTTATCACGTTGAGACAGGGCATGCCCTGTCTTTACTTCAATCGGCTATATGCCACGGCCGTTTTTGCCGCCAGTTCAGCGTTGTTAAGAACAAGCTGGATATTGGATGCAAGGCTGTCCCCTCCGGTCAGCTCTGAGACTCGAGCCAATAGGAATGGGGTAGACTCTTTTCCTTTGATCCCATTTTCCTGAAGCTCAGTCAGTGCTGTATTGATGGCTTCATTTATAATCTCATCATCCATAGCAAATTCTTCCGGGATGGGATTGGCTATTACTGCACCGCCTTTCAGATCCATATCCCATTTCGCTTTTAATACAGATGCTATTTCATCGGTACTGTCCAGTCTGTAGTCAGCTTTAAAACCGCTTTTGGGGGTGTAGAAAGCGGGAACATCATCTGTCCCGTAGCCAATGACCGGTACGCCATTTGTTTCCAGGTATTCCAGCGTCAGACCGATATCCAGTATGGATTTTGCTCCGGCGCAGAAGACGGCCACATTGGTCTTTGACAGTTCCTGCAGGTCTGCCGAAATATCGAAGGTACTTTCTGCTCCTCTATGGACTCCTCCGATTCCTCCTGTGGCAAAGATTTTTATTCCCGCCATTGAAGCTATAATCATGGTTGAGGCAACTGTCGTGGCACCGTCTTTGCCCGCGGCGGCAATAAAGGGGATGTCCCTACGGCTGACCTTTGTCACTTCCTGGCCGGCCTTTCCCAGGTAGTCCAGTTCATCGGAACTCAATCCCGCCTTCAGTTTTCCGCCAATTATGGCAATAGTGGCCGGAACAGCGCCGTTTTTTCTTATGATATCTTCAACTTTTTTAGCGGTTTCCACATTCTGAGGGTATGGCATCCCGTGGGAGATAATTGTCGATTCCAAAGCCACTACGGGCTTTCCCTCAGCCAGGGCATTGTTGACTTCGCTGTGTATTTCAAGATAGTTTTTCATATTCTTATTTGTCTCCTTTCATCATTTTTTGTATGTATTCTACGGTAAGGTTTTTGTTTATGGTATCTTCATGGAGTACGGTGAGTGCCGAGGCTGAAGAAGCAAAATCAAGAGTTTGAATGATGGAATAATCCATCAGGAAGCAATAGGTCAGTGCTGCTGTAAAAGCATCTCCCGCCCCAGTCGTGTTGACAGGCTTGACTGGTTCACTTTTATAGAGGAATGACTGATCTGAGTCACTGTAGAGAATCCCCTTTTCACCCATGGTCAGAAAGACTCTTTTTACTCCTTTATCCAGAAGGACGAGAGATGCCTTTTTCATATCATCGAGACTGTAGATTTTCATGCCCGAAAGGACTTCCGCCTCCAGTATATTGGGCTTTATGGTATGAAACCTTCCTATGATATCTTTCACTTTCTCAGCTTTTGCAGTTGAAACTGTATCGATAAAAATTGCCATGTTTCTGTATTTGGAAATCAGATGATTGATAATTTCCCCGGGAAGATTGGCATCAATTACAAGAATTGAAGCCGAATTGATCAGTCTGTGATTCCTGTCTATATAATCCGTATTAAAATTGTCCATGATAGACATGGAGGATATGGCGGAAATCATATCTTTTTTTTCATCCAGTATGGAAAGATACGTAGATGTCGGAGACTCATTGAGGATTTTTACATGGTTCATATCCACTCCGGCTGATTTTGTATCTTCCAGTAGCTGTTTTCCATAGAGATCATTTCCCAAAAGAGTCAGTAGTTTGACAGAGATGCCGAGGCGGGACAGGTTTTCCGCAATATTTCTCCCCACTCCTCCAGCCGATACATGCACTGTTCCGGGATTGGAATCGCGGCTGATAAAAGCTGAGGAGGGTGAGCCCTGGATATCCATGTTTGATCCGCCTATTACGACAGCATAGGGTTCATCTTTTAAGATGTAACCTTTTCCTTTTATATACCCTTTTTCTGACAGATTCATTATGTGCCCTGCTACAGCTGAACGGCTTATATTCAGTATGGCGGCACAATCTTTCTGGCTGATAAGAGGATTCTCTTTTATGAGATTGAGAACTTCTTCTTCTCGCTTTGTCATAAAAACTCCAAACATGTGCTTGCGTAACAAGCACATGTTTGGAGTATAGGCGTTTATGAGGAGAATTGCAACGGGAAATCAGCAGTTCATCTATTCAAAAATAATTTCATCAATCGAAACATCCATTATTAACGTACCTGCCCTAAGGGCTTTAAGCAGCTGAGGCTCGGACAATTCCAGATAGAGCATCAATTGGTTTTTAACGGGTTCTTCCGCTCCTCTGCCCAGATCCTTCAGATTCTGCTTTAATTCATTCAAAGGAACTCGTACCCGGGTCCATCCGGCCTGTATACCAATATCCGCCCAGCCATAGGAATCATTCACAGAATCGTATATTTCCAGACCACCACTAGACAAAGATTCTGATTTAATTAAAAAAGTTAAGAAGTCATATTCCTTCCAGTTTTTTGCGAATGCTGTTTTGATGTAAAGGCTCATTTCCGGTTTGTCCTCATGGTCTATAAGGGACAGCTCTGCTGCAGCATGGAAATAATTTCCGGCAGGTCCATCGGGAAGGATTTGAAATTGAAGCTTTTGATCCTGAACTAGTTCATTCTTTTTAAGTACACCTTCGTCACTCTCCGAATAATCCCTGTAATTGGTTGAACCGTAGATTTCGCCATAAAAAGTCATTTCACTTATCTCGTCTTCAAAATTTTCGATAACTTCCGGGTGTCCCGGCTGTTTCCGTGTAAAAAATCCGATATTATCGACATCCACAGAAGCGTCCAAATCCAGTGAGTTTCTAAAATGGTACAGATAGATATTCTCATTTAAAAAAGTTGCCAATTCAATTTCAATCGGTGAGTCGGGATCCAGTGAGGCTTCATGCTGAAAAATTTCCAGGGTTTCCCAGGGTATTTTAATTGTATTCCATACTTCCGGTAATAATAGATGATAGGATTCAAATAAGTAATATTCATTTTTATGATACTGCTTTGCAGATATTGATACCATACTATACCCATGAGGTCTTATAGAGAGAGCTATCCCATCATAAGCAGCGGGATTGATTCCGGTCGGCAGATTGAAGTAAAATACGGCATCAGAATCTTCCCAGTCAGTAATCAGATCAAGCTGATCAAATTCTGCCTTAAATGTATAACGGGCAAAACCATTATTGTTCTCTCTGATTGTGTTGACGCTTCCCTCTGTATATACAATTCTCTCTCCATAGGCCTCTTCAAAGTTGTGCAATGAAATATCACTGATTTCACTCTCAAAATCCTCAATAATGGTGGTTACTGTAGCGCTTCCTTCGGTATGCACGAATTCCCGTTTATAGAAATTTATTTCAGAGTCCAATGGTTTTGATATATTAAATCCTCCGGGATCGAATCCCGTTATATAACCTCCCAGAACCTGAGCTGATTCAATTTCAATCAGCTGCATGTTCAATTTATATTGGTTTTCCAGGATGTCAATAAATCCTGTTAAAATCATATCAGCTCCCAATTGCTGTCCAAGTGAGACCTGCTGCTCCTGATCTACCATAGCGGATAACTGATAGGCGGATTCTTCAAAAATCCTGTCTAAAGCCTGGCGGCTTACTATGCGTATGTTATTTCCCACTCTGTTCGCTATTTCGGTGGTCAAGCCGTTTATAAGATAATCACTTAGTTCACTAATTTCACCGCCAGTTGTAAAGTAATAGACTGCCAGTACAATTTCCTGATCCGATAGTAGATCCACAGCGCTATCAGCAGCTAGTATAATAAGCTGATCGATATCGATAAGTTCTGCAGGTTCAGTTCCATCGGATGTGCTGGTACAGGAAAATGATATGATCAGTAAAATAATAAGTAAAAAACAGAAAATAGATAATCTTTTCATGTCGGCCCTCTTATACATATAAACTCTTATAAATTATTACTCAAAAACAAGAGGATTACATAAAAAATATTTCTGAGTCTATCCTTAAGTGACTATAGAGTGTGCTATCTTAAGGATAAGAATTATTCACTAATAACCTTAAGCTCCCGTCCCACTTCAATAAAAGCAGCCACAGCCTTATCCAGATCCTCTATGGAATGAGCTGCTGAAATCTGTGTACGGATTCTCGCTTTTCCCCTCGGTACTACAGGGAAGACAAAGCCAATGACATAAATACCTTTTTTCAATAATTGATCAGCCATCTTTATGGCCAGAGGTTCATCGTAAAGCATCACAGGAATTATCGCTGTGTCTCCGGGAACTATATCAAAACCGGCCTCAACCATTTTTTTCTTAAAAAAGGCTGCATTAGATTTAGTCCGGGTCGCCAGTTCATTGGATTCCCATAACATCTTTATAACTTGTGAGGTAGCTCCTACAATGGCCGGAGCGACAGTATTGGAGAATAGATAGGGCCGTGATTTCTGACGCAGCATTTTAATTATTTCTTTTCGCCCAGAAGTACAGCCTCCGTTTCCACCGCCCATTGCTTTTCCAAATGTTGTAGTGATTATATCAACACGTCCCATGACATTGCAGTGTTCTGCTGTTCCTCTGCCGCTTTTCCCTATATAACCTGTGGCATGGGAATCGTCGACCATGACCAGAGAATCATATTTCTCTGCCAGATCGCAAATCTTATCCAGTCTGGCAATATCTCCGTCCATGGAGAAAACCCCATCGGTCACAATTATTTTATACCGCGATTGGGACGCCTCTTTCAGAGCTCTTTCCAGATCGTCCATATATGAATGTTTATATCTGAATCGGGCTGCTTTACAGAGCCTTACACCATCTATAATAGAGGCATGATTTAACTCATCGGAGATTATGGCATCCTCTGCTGACAGCAGTGGTTCAAAAACGCCTCCGTTGGCATCAAACGCCGCACAGTACAATATGGTGTCCTCTGTTCCCAGAAAACGGGAAACCTGCTCTTCAAGGTTTCTATGAATATCCTGAGTACCGCAGATAAAGCGGACTGATGAGAGGCCATAACCTCTTTTGTCCATGGCCTCCTGAGCTGCTTTTATCACTTTTTTATTTCCAGCCAGCCCGAGATAGTTATTGGAGCAGAAATTCAGGACTTTCTCTCCGCTAGAAACAGAGATCTCCGCTCCTTGAGGGGAAGTAATAATTCTCTCCTTTTTGTATAATCCCTGTTCTTTCAGTTCTGTGAATTTTTTTTGAAAATCCTCTTTCATTTTTCCGAGCATGATTCTTTCCTCTAATGTCTTTTTAATATAATGTATATATTTTAACATGATTAACCGCAGTACAACATTAAAAAGGGGTTCCCCAGATGCTTACATCGAAAGATGATTTTCGGAATTTATATGATGAATTAACAGAGCCGGAAAAGCTGCATTTATGGCAGAGATTTTCCTCATTTCTCAATAATTCTGAAATACAGATGTGTATGTCTGATGTTAGGACGGGAAAGGACGATTTGTTCGAAATCCATAAAAAACATGGTTTTATCGATAAATATCAGATATATTTTCATCAGGTTATGAGAAATATTTTTGATTGTAGGAGGTGAATATGGAAGGGAAAATAGAAGATCAGGAATCTTATGACCAGGTCTTATGGAGTTCATGGAAAATCCTGTTACTCAGAGGCATCTTTATCAGCTTGATCGGGTTAATACTCCTGCTCTGGCCTTCCTCCGGGCTGGCTTTTACAGCGATAGCTTTTTCTCTTTTTATAGGCATTGACGGAATAACTCAGATGGTTATTGGGTTTAAGATGAATAATGCCAGTGATCTATGGTGGGGTTCCGTTTTAAGAGGTGTCATTGAGATTATCATTGCTGCAGTAATACTCTCTCACCCGAAGGGATTTGGCGAAATGGGGGCCGCAGCCATATTAGTCATAATCGGTATTGTACTCATAATAGCGGGTATTATTGATTTTCAGTTTAAGAGAGGCAGAACAGGAATCTTGAGCTCAATATTGCTTTTTATTATGGGTGTTCTACTATTGACCGCACCATTATTTACCATAACAGTTATTCTCAGAATAATCGGAATTACGGCAATGGCTGCCGGGGCAGCCAGAATTATCCGTGCTGTTCAATACAAAAAACAATCTATTTAACTTTCATTAATAGAAGGGTCTGGTCATCATGCTGACTAGTCCCTTCTGTAAATTCATCGAGATTTTTCCTGATTTCGGTGGTCAGGTCATAGGGATCCATATGAGCATTACGCTGGATAATAGCCAGTAGTCTGTTTGTAGAAAATTCTTCACCCTCCAGATTCCTGGCTTCATTGAGACCATCTGTGAATAATACCAGATAATCACCCATAGACACCTGAAATCTTTTATGGCCGAATTCAGTATCTGCTTCAAGTCCCAGAGGCAGGCCATCAGTATCAAATTTAAGAAATTTATCCTTCTCCGCTTTGTATACATAGAGCGGGTGATGAGCTCCATTTGTATAAGACACAACCTTTTTCTCGTTATCATATATAAAAAGTCCGATTGTGGCGAAATGATCTATTCCCAGTCTGGCGGTCAATAAATTGTTTAATATGGATACAACTGATTTAGCATTGTGAGTCTTTGAAGTTATAAGTCGCAGAATAGTTCTGATCATAATCATAACAAGGGAGGCGGGAACTCCTTTTCCTGCTACATCACAGACTGTTATCAGCAATTTATTGTCATCAAGTTGAAATGCATCATAATAATCACCGCTAATACCTTTTGCCGCTTCAGAATAGGCGTAGAGTGAAGCGTTTGGCATTTCTGGTAGTTTTTTAGGGAGGAGGTTCTTTTGAATATCAGAGGCCACATTCAATTCTTTCATAAGCTCATGGCGGGAGAGCAGTTCCTGATATTTGTTGAGGTTATCCAGAGCCATAGCAGAATATTCCCCGTAGGAACGAAGAAAAGAATAGTCAAGATCAGAGAAGTAATTATTCTCATTTGTCCTGCACACTCCCAGAATCCCCAATAGACGGTTTCCCACTAATAGCGGGATGAACACAAGAGAACTGATAAAAAGCTCATCTTCGGGATTGCTGTTGAAGGGAAGGCGGTCATCTTTGACAGACTCGCGAATGAATAGTGGTGTTCCACTCGATGCCACTTCACCTATCAGCCCTGTACCGACTTCTATGGTCAATGATTTAAAATAGGCTATTATGCTGTCTTTTCGATTACTGACTTTTTTGGAAACCTGAAAAGGAGGAGGGAAATAGCCTGAAATATTCGATACAACAAGTTTTTTTGAATTCTCATCTATTGTAAACATCACTCCCGCATCAGCGTTTGAACTATCTATACCCAGTTCTACAAGATTGTCTATGAATCCCTGCTGGTTCAGGTCGACAGATATGGAGTTTCCGATATCTCTCATAACATCACGGAGCGAGTCCATCTTCTGCCAGAGAGTATCGGTAAATATTTTAAAATTATTGGTCAGGTTTCCGAATTCATCTTTAGTTTTGATTTCCAGGTTTGCCGAGAAATCCCCATTAGCCAATTTGGCTATATAGCTTTCCATTTTTTTTATATTAATGGTCGTCTGTCGTGAAAAAAGAGTACTTATAACTATGATCAATGCCAGAATAACAGCGATCAACTGTATTGACTGTATTCTATATATGACAATTGTCTTCTCAATCTCTTTATTTATTTCATCGAGAACCTGATCGAGAAAACCATTGACTTCCGTCATAGAACTGTCAATAAACTGCATATTTTTTTCAAGGTTGGTGAATTTTTCCAGCAGTCTTTCATTTTCAATTTCACCAGCATAAAGCTTTTCATACAGGTCGATTATACTTGTCTCACTACTGTCAATATCTCTTAGACTAGAATCTACCATAAGAATATTCAGGTCGATATCTATAGGTTTGTAATAATCATTGAATATGACATCCCATCTACTTATAATCTGATTTAGAATGTAAGTTATCTCACCTCCCAGGAGGTTTAATGACTTGTTAGATGTGAATCTCTTAAGCTCTTCATAGAAAACACTATATGAATTCAGCCAGTCTTCAGAGGTATCTATCAATCTGTTCTTATCGGAAATAAATTCTGCACTTTTTAGGGAGAGAGCATACTGATTTGACTGAATATTCACACCCTGCAATTCAATTGCTTTTAAGTCCATAGAATCCTGAAACCGGGTATAAATGAGAATAGTTG
>JAEINM010000100.1 GCA_016342385.1 Spirochaetaceae bacterium
CCGGAATCTTTATATATACTTATGAGCAGGAACATTTAAGGAGATCAATGTGAAAAGAACTATTTACATTATATTATTGTTTACAACAATAACAGCAGCAGTTGGTGGAGTCATATCTCTATTCCCCAACAGTAGCGCTTCTTTCACCTCTCTATTAGGTTACAAATCTCTATGCACATTTAATCCGGCATCTGCTCTATACTGTTTCCTCTTAGCCGGCAGCAGCTGCTTTATCCGCTCTACTTTTTTTAAATACGAAACAGGGACAGCCTCTGAAAAGATGAAAAAACACATTCATTCTCTCATTCCTTTAGTTTTAATACTGCTTCTTGCCGGGGGAACAACAATCTGGTTTGTTAAAGTTGATAGACAATATACCGATGGCACAACAGAAGCATCTATAGCAGAATGAGATTATTATATTAATGAGAGGACATAAACCTCATTTTCCTATATATTTGAATAATAACGATTAAGAGGAATATGAAATGAACCTTCCCGAAAATGATCCTGAACTCGACAAGTATCTTGGTGAGATATACCAGAACGGAATGAATAAAGGCCTTGAAGTAGGAATAAAAAAAGGGATGTCCCGGGGGATTGCTCTTGAAAAGGAAAATTTTGATAAACAATTTACCATTACAGCGGGCAAACTGATTAAAGCGGGAATTGATTTTAAAATCATCAGCGATTCCACAGGATTCACCATGGAGGACCTGAAAGAAATAGAAAAAGACCTTTAAAGGGTCTTTTTCTATAGGAGCTGCCTGTCTTAATCCCAGAGTGGAGAGGGATAGACCCCTTCTTCAATTAATCTGGCTATATTTTTCTGAACAAGAGGCTTATCTTCCTGATAGGTGACTCCAAACCATTCGGATTCTGTTCTGAGAACCTTAATAGAACAATTTCCTTTATCTATCATATCACCCAGTATAACGGGAATATAAATTTCTGATTTCACTTCCTTACCCTTTTCTGCCAGGAATTCATAAAAATACTTTTCAAGGTAGCCAAAGACAGCTGGAGTCAAGCACCAGAAGTTCATGGAAATCGTTTCATCTCCAGTCAGGATCTGTTCATCTTCATCGGGCTGACGACTGATAATGGCATCACCTTCCCGGCTGATTTTCACATGTTCTTCAATAGAAGTGAGATTATCATTTTCATCTGTGGTACAAATTCCCCGGGAAACAGATCCGAAATCCGACAGAGTATTTGTTATGTGATAACCGGCCATGGCAAAATCCGTAGAATCCGCTGAAACATTCTTAAGAAATTCTGCAGTCTTTTTAAAAGAATCAGCTCCGTAAAAATCATCGGCGTTAATAACGGTAAACGGTGCGTTAACAACATCTCTTGCACAGAGAATGGCCTGTCCGGTTCCCCATGGTTTCTCTCGCTCTTCTGGAATAACAAACCCCTCAGGAAGGGCAGAATCAAGACCCTGAAAACAATATGTTACTTTAATTTTATCGGAGAACCTGCTTCCGATATATTTTTTAAAATCTTCTTCAATCGCTTTTCTGATAATAAAAACAACTTCTGAAAAGCCTGCCTTGACGGCATCATAGATGGAATAGTCAATAATGGCCTCTCCCGACGGTCCTACCGGTTCAATCTGCTTTATTCCGCCGTAACGGCTTCCCATTCCTGCAGCCATAACAACTAATACTGGTTTCATATATACCTCAATATTTTTTTATATTTCTCTTTTTGTGGATAATCTTACCTTTTTTATCATATCTGTCCAACGGGAATCTTTTAAAACGCTGATAATTTCAAAAAAAATCATTCCGGGAGCTCTTCCTGCCCAATGAAATACCTTATTCTTTTCCCCTAAGATTTCGCTGATAAAATAGGATCCCCCCAATAATCCGCTAATTAAATTTATGATCAACTTTGCTGATATAATTCAATGGACAAGTTCTGTTTTAAATAATATATTTTTTAATATGAGTAATTGTTATTTTTGCGGTGCTTCCCTTGAACCACCCATATACAGATCATCAGAATGTCCCGCATGCGGGAAAGATTGTAAAATTTGCCTGAACTGTGAATACTATTCTAAAACGAGTCACTGGGAGTGCAGAGAATCTATAAAAGAAGATGTAAGAGATAAAGAGAGATCTAACTATTGTGATTTTTTCCGTTTATCGAAAACCAGCAAATCCGAGATAAAAAAGAACGCTTCTCTCGATGCTTTTAATCAGCTCTTCGGGAACTGATTGATTCGAGGAACTCACCCATCATTTTTACGGTTTTATTCTGCTGCTCTTTTTCGCTTATTGTAGATACATTATCTCCCTTCTGTCTTCCATAAGAGCCGAATTGAGAATGATTGGCTCCGGGAATTTCCTTGAAAACAGTTTTATCAGGAAGATTATTTAAAGATTCTCGGATTTGATCCCGCTCCACCAGACCATCTTCCGATCCCCTGATAGATAAAACAGATATGCTGTGATCCTTTAAAGATTTTTTTTCCACGGGATAAGAGGCAAGGAGAAAAAGAGCATCAAAAGTTTTGGGGTTTTCATAAATATACGATGCCGCCATGACTCCTCCCAGTGAATGTCCTGCCAGATACCAAGTATCTATATAATCATATTCAGCTAATATGATATCGGCGCGATGGCTCCCGAAGATAGCCAGATTAAAGGGCATTTTCTGAATAAAGACCGCTATATTTAACTGATCTGCTAATAAAACAGCCAGAGGAATATAGGCCTCGGGCTCTACCAGCCCACCGGGGTAAAAAATGAGAGCTCTATCCATTTCATAACAATTGGGAATAATTGAATAAGCCTTTCTGATTTCACTGACAGTAACGTTTTCTGAGAACTCTTCTCCATCATTTAATTGAGAAGAAGAACATGATAGTATATGTGAGATGAAAATAAATAGAATAAGCTTTTTCATAATGACTGCCCCAATTTAATAGTAGCGTTTTTCTTCCACTCTTTTATAACTTAAAGCTCCCAGAAGTGCACAAATCAATAAGATTCCCACCAGACCTCCCGATAGGATTCCACCGGTAAATAGCAGAGTGAAAGGAAAGAAAAGGACCGCGAGAACTAGGGTAAGAACGGCTTTGATTATAAAACCGACACTGGTCAGCAGAATACCTAAGAGAAAAAATATGAATTTGAAAAGGTAAATCCCTCCGAAGAATATGGCAGCTCCCACAATTAAAAGTTCAAACATATATACCTCCATAAATGACAATGATATATAAGCAAAGACTGTGCCATTTTTCTAGTGTATGAATTATCAGTAGAATCTTCTACAAAAAGCTTCCTTGAGGGTTTTAATACCAAAAGAAAGGTAAAAATGACCATTACATTTCTATCCCGGTTCTAGCCTCGATCCCCTTATCTATGTAATGCTTTATTTTTTTCATTTCTGTTACCAGATCTGCCTCATTGAGTAAATCATCAGAAGCATATCGACCTGTGATCACTATTTCACCATGATTCTCATGGGAGTGAATTTTTTGTATTAGTCTCTTTGAATCTATCAGCTTATAATGGACAGCCGTATTTAACTCATCCAGTATATACAGATCATAAGCATTTTCATCGAGAAGATGAAAAAATAGCTCTTCTCCATGTAAGGCGGCAATTCGATCTTTTTTTGTCATTTCAGAAAGAAGTTCTCTATCTGTTCCTGTCTGACAGAAATATAACTGATCGGGAAATACTTTTTGGATTTTGTCCAGAGCTTTTATTTCACTGTATTCACCGTTTTTCAGAAATTGAATTAGACAGACCTTTTTGTCAGCACCAAGAGCTCTTATGGCCAAGCCCAGAGCTGCAGAAGTTTTCCCTTTACCATTACCAGTATAGTTGTGTATAAAGCCTTTCATAATAGGTTCCTTTTATTTTATTTTTACTCAATAATTTTTCAAAACAACTATTAAATCATGACAATTTTATTCATATATGGCTTAAAAGAACAGTATAAAAAAAAAATTACAAAAAACTTTATGCAATTATTACTAATTCATAATCAAATAGATTAAAATATAAGTATTGAAGTAAATTTCAAAAGTTAAAGGCTAACAATTAAAGGATGAAGGGATATGAAAGAACAGGAATTATCAAGAGTTTTCATTGAAATACTTCCCATGCTTGACAACTTTTTTTTTAAAGATTTTCAAGATGTGCTGCACCAATACAAACTCAATAAAACGCAACATAAGACAATAATAGTCATTGGGACTTTCAATGGATCTCACATGACTGAAATCTGGAAGAGAATGGGGATTACCAAAGGGAACCTCTCCATTATTATTGATTCTCTGACAAAACTCGGTTATGTGATCTGTGAAAGACACACTGATGACAGAAGAAAGGTGAGCATTCATCTTTCCGAAAAAGGTGAAAAAATTTACAGTGAAGCAATGGAAGAGATAAATGATAATATTAATAGAAAATTATCTGCTATTTCAAAAGAGGAAAAAAACAAATTTATTAATTCCATAAATTTTATCTATGAAATTGCCGGAAAATTCCCGGATTAATGATCTGATTATTTTCTGACAGAATATTTTCTTAATTTTTCCAGCAGATCTTCTCTAGATGATGAATTAAGGATATTTTTTCTGGCTTCTTCACTATTTAATATGGCACTGATAGAAGATAAAAACTGAATATGCGGTCCCGCCGTCTGCTTGGGAGAAATGACCATGATGAATATCTTACTTAATTCCCCATCAAGAGAAGCAAATTCTATCCCCTCTTTTTTAATACCCACTGCGGCGTGAAGAGAATGTACTCCTGTACTTTTTCCATGGGGGATGGCAATACCGTACTGCATTCCTGTACTCATAGTAGCTTCACGTTCAAAGACAGCTTTCTCACATTCCGATGGATCATCAAGCTTTCCTGCATCCTCAAGAATCTTCAAAAGTTCTTTAATGACATCATTCTTATTTTCACTTTTTAAGTCAGTTGTCAGACTATCTATATCGATAAATTTAAAAATATCAAAAGCGGCAGTGTTTGTTTCCCTGGTAAGATCTTTCTGTAGCGATTCAGGTTTTGCTGTATCTTTCAATTTATTAACAGTTTCATGAAGCTTCAGAAGTGATTCATATACCATAGTTTTGACAAATCCCACATCCTTTAATCTCGATGTAATGGAGACTGACTTCTCCTCTTCTGTCATAGTGATGAAAATTTCATTTTTCCTCATCTGGTAGATTCTCTCTCCGGCTTCAATGGTATGAATGTAAAACCCTTCTTCTTTCATTTCAAGTATAATTTTTGTAATGAGGAATTCTGTCATTTCCTCACTGGGAAAATCAAAGACTGTCGTTACAAGATCACTCTCTTCTAGTTCTAAGGTTGTACCGGAAGCATCAACTTTTAAAGCCTTTTCCAGTAATGGCGGTGCAATGAGAATGGCCATAAGTACCATTAATACAGCTACTCCGAACATCTCTTCTCCCATTGCTCCGGAAGAGAGACCAATACCGGCAATAATAAGAGCAACTTCCCCCCTAGGGACTAATCCCAGACCTATTCGCAATGCTCCCAGTTTATTGAATTTCATAAACAAAGAAGGAATACCGCCTCCAATAATTTTTCCGGCTATGGCTGCTATAGAATAAAACAAACCAATGATTAACACATTAGTTGAAAATAATGTATTTATGTTTACCATCATCCCCATAACTGTGAAAAATATGGGAACAAAAAACTCATGAAGCGGATGGAGATGTTCCTGAATAACATAACTGATATCTGTCTTAGACAATGAGAGACCCATAACATAGGCTCCGATTATCATGGCCAAACCAGCCTGTTCAAATATACCGGCTAGAATAAAAGCCAATCCCAGTGATAATACAGAAAAAACAGTTACACTTTTAAATGTTTTAAGAAAACGGCTTATATATTTGGCACAAATCAGACCCAGAGCTGTAAACCCTAGCCAGACGCTAAATGCTTTTACAGCGATCATTCCTATTTCTCCCCATGGAAGTGATCCTCCATGGCCGCCTGATAAAATATTGATTACACCTAGTACAATGGCCAGTAAAATAATACCAACTACATCATCAATTACAGCTGCAGCCAATATAGTAACTCCTTCAGGAGAATCCATTTTCCTCTGCTCAGAGAGTATTCTAGCAGAGATCCCCACTGATGTTGCCACACCAATAACACCCAGCAAAAGTATTTGCGGATCCAT
The DNA here is from genome assembly GCA_016342385.1 of Spirochaetaceae bacterium. Taxonomy (GTDB): domain Bacteria; phylum Spirochaetota; class Spirochaetia; order DSM-2461; family DSM-2461; genus Spirochaeta_F. The sequence goes on from JAEINM010000100.1 coordinate 6,196, forward strand.
AAGAGGCTTCTGAAGAAAATACATTGCCACACCACTTCCAAGAAAAAAAGGAACGATGATCCCCCCCAGTCCGATGATACTTCCCTTAACACTGAACCTGAGAAAAAGGGTTAAATCCGTTTCAAGACCTGCGATGAAAAGCAGAATTATAGCTGCCACAGTAGAAAAACCATATAACTCCTGGGAAATAGGAACAGACTGATGAGTTATTAAAGGGAAAATGCCTTCAGCAAATCCGGGAAGAGCTATACTGCCTAGAACATATGGACCTATCAGGATTCCTGCAGAGAGCTCTCCCAGTACAGAAGGAAGTTTTATTTTTTTAAAAAAGAGTCCACCAAGCCGGGCGGCAAAAATAATAATTCCAAGTTGAAAAACCAGCATAGTCATAAGATGTGTCATGCCTCCCGATTCTCCGGAGGAAGCCCATAAAGCTGTAGAGCTGGAAATCAAAAGTATTAACAGGGATATAATTTTTTTTCCATTAATTTTCATCATGATAAAATGACTCCTGAAATCATATTTATAAGAATAGGCTGTGTAATCATTGTCGGCTATTTTATTTATATTTGATTTTGTACTGACATTTTCAGATTCTTTATCATTGAAATGAACAGAGAATGGACTCTTGTGTCGTCTGTCAGTTCAGGATGAAAACTTGCAGCAAGCATATTTTTTTCCCTCACCATTACAGGAGACCCTTCATATTCCGAAAGGATTTCAACAGAATCTGCTATTTCAGTAATTCTTGGTGCACGGATAAAAACAGCCGGAACAGGATCTTCTCCCAATCCGGATATATTCAAAAGGGCATCAAAACTATCAATCTGTCTGCCGTAATCATTTCTCGAGACTTTGTAGTTCATCAGATTTAAAGTTTCCTGATCTCGATGAGACGTAATTCCACTGGAGAGGAGAATCATTCCGGCACAGGTTCCAAATACAGGCAAACCCTTTACTATTTTATCTCGAAGAGCATCATAGATACGAAAATTTTTCAGTAATCGGATAATCGTTGTACTCTCACCACCGGGAATAACTAATCCATCGATGCCATCAAGTTCCAGAGCTTCCCGGACTTTCACAACTGTGACTCCCAGTTTAACCAGGGATTCGATATGTTTATCGAATCCCCCTTGAAGAGTTAATACACCAATCTTAAGATTGCTCAACTACCAGCCTCTTCCTGCAAATTTTTCATTATCTGCAAGATCATCACAGTTTATTCCTGTCATTGGCGCACCCAGATCTTCTGAAATCTCTGCCAGTTTTTTGTAATCATTAAAGTAGGTTACAGCCTCAACTATAGCTTTTGCTCTTCTTTCTGGATTATCTGATTTAAAGATTCCCGATCCGACAAATACGGATTCTGCCCCTAATTCCATCATAAGAGCGGCATCAGCAGGCGTAGCGACACCTCCAGCTGAAAAATTAGGAACTGGCAACTTTCCGGTTTCTTTAATCTCTAAAAGAAGTTCAAAGGGTGCTCCCAGTTCTTTCGCCTCTGTCATCAGCTCTTCATTTGGCATATTCTGAATTTTTCTAATGCCCTCTTTAAGAGTCCGCATGTGGCGAACCGCTTCTATGATATCACCAGTACCGGCTTCTCCTTTTGTCCTTATCATAGCGGCCCCTTCACCGATTCGTCTCAGAGCCTCTCCGAGATTCCGGCATCCACAGACAAAGGGAACGGCGAAATCGTGTTTATATATGTGATACTGATCGTCAGCCGGCGTTAAAACTTCACTTTCATCAATAAAATCTATTTCCATAGCTTCCAGGATTTTTGCTTCAACAATATGCCCGATTCGCGCTTTTGCCATGACCGGGATACTCACGGCTTTCTGAATCTCTTTTATCATCTTAGGGTCTGACATTCTGGCGACTCCGCCATCCTGTCTGATATCAGCAGGAACTCTTTCCAGAGCCATTACAGCAGCAGCTCCCGCTTCTTCGGCGATTCTTGCCTGCTCAGCGTTAACAACATCCATGATAACTCCGCCTTTTAACATTTCAGCGAGTCCTACATTTTTTTTCCACTGAGCACTCTGTCTCCCGGACCATAATTTTTCACTCATATCATTCACCTTATATGCATAATAATTTTTGTTTTTTTTAAGATAACTTAATTGTCTTACATTAGCAACAATGAACTGTAAAAATCAATCATTTACATTCACTGAGAGCCAGCGTCTTAACTCATCGACTGACATATTTTTTCTCGTCGCATATGATTCAAGCTGATCGTCACCGATTTTTCCAACAGGAAAATATCTGGATTTTGCCGATGCAAATATATACCCGCAAACCGAGGCTGCAGGCTGCATCATATATGACTCTGTCAGTTCGATACCTATAGTCTTTTCCGCCTCGAGAATATTGAAAATATCTCTTTTACCCGTATGATCAGGGCAACAGGGGTATCCCGGTGCCGGTCTTATACCCTGGTATTTCTCTTTCAGGATTTCATCGACAGAAAGATCATCGGATTTTTCATATGCCCAGATTTCACGGCGGACTTTTTTATGAATGTATTCCGCTCCCGCTTCTGCGAGCCTGTCGGCAAGAGACTTGAGGAGCAGAGGGCTGTATAGATCGTGATCGGGAAATATTCTAATTGATTCTTCAACTTTTTTTCCTGCCGTTACTGCAAAAAAACCCATATAATCATCGACACCCGGTACAGTCGCTTCACTATCAGCGGGAGTTATAAAGTCTGCTAATGAGGGACACTGACCAAGCATGGGAATCTGACGCCGCAACATGGGCAACTGCTGGAAAATGGCATCTCTTTTTTCATCTTGATAAAGAATAATGTCATCATAGTCGACTGTAGCTGCCGGAAGAATCCGGACTACCGCATCAACAGATAGAAGGTTTTCTTCAATAACCCTGTTCAATAGTTTACGACTGTCATTGAGCAGTTCTTCCGCTTCAACTGATTTCCTGTTTTCCTCTGTCCTGAAATCCCAGGTCACAAGATACATTCTCCAGTCTATCAGTTTTATAATTTCCCCAAGGGGCATATTTTCAACAACAGTCAAAGCTGTTGTCTGTGGTATATTCATGTTTACTTCACTCTCTTTTTACGGGCTTCACTGAATGAAACCATGTTCTTTGTCTGATCATCTTTCTTTTTACTGTATTTTACTCTTTCTTTTTCCTGGAGTATCAAACTCTCTTTAATAAACTCTTCTCTTTTCTCGGGATTGGTCAGCATGGAGGCTGTAAAGACAGCATTGGAGGCGTCGTTTGAATGAATAACCGGCCCATTGACTCTAGATGGAATTAGTTTTACAGCCGTATGAATCTTAGATGTAGCGGCTCCACCGACAAGAAGAGGGATATTGAGATTAATTTCATCGAGATCTTCAGCAAGCACTCTCATCTCTTCAAGTGAAGGAGTAATCAAACCACTGACTCCGATAATATCCGCTTTATGCTCAATGGCCGCATGGATGATATCCTGTTGTGGAACCATTACACCGAGATCTATCACTTTAAAATTATTACACTGTAGAACGACTCCAACGATATTTTTTCCGATATCGTGAACATCACCTTTTACGGTGGCCATAATTACAGTACCCCGGTTTGAACTTTCCATACTGTCCTTTTCACTTTCAATATGGGGAAGCAAAAAAGAAACGGCCTTTTTCATAACCCTTGCACTTTTAACCACCTGTGGTAAGAACATTTTACCACTTCCGAAAAGCTCTCCCACAACAGACATACCATCCATTAGGGGGCCTTCTATAACATCAATTGTCTTGACTGCTTTAAGTCGACACTCTTCCACATCGACTTCAATAAACTCAGTAATACCCTTGACCAGTGAGTGCGACAATCTCTCTTCAACGGATTTCATCCGCCACTCCTGCTCTGCCTCTTCCACTTCTGCTGAGGCTTTAAAATCACCTGCAATAGCGAGCAATTTTTCTGCTCCATCAGGGACACGGTTAAGTACCACATCTTCAACAGTTTTTAATAACAATTCGGGGATCTCATCATATACAGTTAATTGTCCAGCATTGACTATGGCCATATCCAGTCCGGCGGATATGGCATGAAAGAGAAAAACCGAATGTATTGCTTCGCGAAGAGGATTATTACCTCTGAATGAGAATGATACATTACTGAGTCCGCCACTGGTCAAAGCATGGGGACATGATTTTTTTATACCCCTGACTGCCTCGATAAAATCGACCGCATAATTGTCGTGTTCCTTCATCCCTGTGGCAATGGCAAAGATATTGGGATCAAAAATGATATCCTGGGGAGGGAAATCGAGTTCATGGACAAGAATGTTATACGCTCTATGGCAGATTTCTATCTTTCTATCGAGCGAATCGGCCTGTCCTTTCTCATCAAAAGCCATGATGACAGTTGCGGCTCCGAAACTCATTATGGTACGGGCATGATCTTTAAAGACTTCTTCTCCCTCTTTCAGGCTGATGGAATTGACGATGCTCTTTCCCTGTAAACATTTTAAACCTTCATGAATCACATCCCAGGAACTGGAATCGACCATTATCGGTACACGGCTTATGTCCGGTTCAGAAGCGAGGAGATTCAGGAATGTTTTCATTTCCTCTTTAGAATCCAGCATGGCTTCATCCATATTGATGTCGATTATCTGAGCCCCATTTTCAACCTGTTTTCTGGCTACATCAAGGGCAGCTTCATAATCACCTGAAGTTATCAGTCTTTTAAACTTGGCGGATCCTGTAACATTGGTTCTTTCTCCCACATTTACAAAAAGAGAATTTTTGTCAATTATGAGCGGTTCAAGACCGCAAAAAAC
>JAEINM010000101.1 GCA_016342385.1 Spirochaetaceae bacterium
GGATTTGTTCATGGTTTATTGTACTACAAAGTTAATGGTCAGCAAATGTATTCTTCTTATATAGATAAAATATGTTTGAGGAGAAAAAATAACTTTGAAAATACAATTTACTATAGTGAAGGTTCTCTTTAGTTTTCCTCTCCTGGGGATTTTTTAATTCTCAGTTAGTTGATGATGAACCTTTTTAACAGAACAATAGAATAGGTAAATTTCCTTGGCCTGTGTTTATAGCAATAGATAAAAAAGTTATTGACTTAAATTTTTTAATTCTATATTATCAGATTGCGTTATCGAAAACTGATAATAGTACAGGGTATTGAAATGAAGAATAAAGTTCCTAAAAAAATGCTATTGGGATTTATGCAGATTCATGTCTTGATTCAGGCGAAGAAAGAACCTTTCTTCGGCCTGGGCATGATAGGAGAATTGAAAAAACTGGATTATGACTTGAGTCCCGGGACACTTTACCCGTTGCTGGCAAAGATGGAGCAAGAGGATCTTCTGAAAATGGACATCAGGCTGATCAATGGGAAAAACAGACACTATTACAGCATTACTAAAAACGGCATTGAAGTGCTTGAAGTGGCAAAAACAAAAGCTATGATACTCTTTAATGAATTGAACGAAGTGTAAAAAATGAAAGAAATCAATAAATGTAGAAGAGGATTAAAATGACGAAAAACCTTAAACTTCCTGAAGATATTCAAAGTGTTCTTGATAATGCGTCTTCAGTGATGTATCCGAGATCGAGAAATGAGTTGATAGAACTTGCCCTTGGTGGTAACGGTTCTGAATCATATGTAACTTCTTATGAAGTCCCGGGAAAGGGAGTCTTTAATGAGGCCATTACTGAGAAAAAGTCCAATGGTGTGGCCGTAAACTATTTTGAACCATATATGAGGAGACGGGATCCGGAATGTATGGTCATTGGTGATGATTTACCTACAGATAAGGCAACCTATAAAGAGAGATTTAAAGAATCCTTTGATAAGACCAGAACAGAGATGCTGGAATGGCTGAAAACTCAGGATTTAAGTGTTACGGCTTTCCATATTGGAAAACCTTTTACCCATGGAGATCAATATGGTGGTTTATTAATTGCCCCGAAAAACATGGGTTTCTTTATTGCGGGCTTAGCGGACTTACAGGGCCTGGTCACTCCCGAAGAGTATACTGATGATTTTGAAATACGATCAGTCATGTTTGTTACTCCTACTTTCAGACATACCCACCATGAGGGGAAACAGATTGTTGTTCATAACAGGAATAATGGACTGCATGAGATCTTTTCCAACAATCTGTATCCAGGACCATCGGCTAAAAAAGGTGTTTATGGCTCTCTGCTGACCATTGGGGAGCAGGAAGACTGGTTAACTCTTCACGCATCGACTGTTAAGGCGGTAAATAAGATTAATGGAGAGGTTGTTCTGATGCATGAAGGTGCTTCAGGAGCCGGTAAATCTGAAATGCTGGAACAGCCGCACAGAAATGCCGATGGCGACTTGGTTCTCGGCACCAATATCGTTACTAATGAGACCATTACCGTTAACATCCCCAACCAGGATGAACTTTATCCTCTGACCGATGATATGGCGATGTGTCACCCACGACATGGTGTAAAAAAAGATACTTTAAGTGCCTGTGATGCTGAGGATGCCTGGTTTCTGCGGGTGGATCACGTTACAGCCAAAGGAATTGATCCCCATATGGAGCACATGACTCTTAACGCTCCGGAACCTCTCATTTTTCTGAACCTAAAGCCGGAAGATCCCATTAAAGTCTGGGAACACACTGAAGATGAGCCGGGAGTACCCTGTCCCAATCCCAGAGTGGTTATGCCGAGAGAATTCGTCCCTGGAATTATCCACGATACGGTAAACGTCGATATTAGGAATTTCGGTCTTAGAGCTCCGGCAACTCATAAGGATGCCGTATCTTATGGCATTGTGGGGATGGTTCACATTCTTCCTCCGGCCATGGCCTGGTTGTGGAGACTTGTCTCTCCCAGAGGTCATGCGAATCCTTCGATAACTGCCGGAGGAAAACTCATGCAGGCAGAAGGGGTCGGTTCCTACTGGCCTTTTGCCACTGGTAGAAAAGTTCCTCAGGCAAACCTTCTGTTAAATCAGATAAAAGAATCAGGTGATGTGAAATACACACTTACACCGAATCAGAATGTCGGTGCATGGAATGTGAAATTTATGTCTGAATGGATGGGACGATCCATATTGACTGCGGCTAAAGATGACTTTTTCGAAAAAGAAAATCTTCTGGAGGCCAGATCTCCCCTTTTAGGTTATACACCGAAAAGAGCAAAGGTCCATAATTTTGATATCCCGGAAGGATTTTTAAGAGTTGAAACACAGTCTGAGGTCGGACCTGATGCTTATGATCAGGGAGCTAAAATGCTTACAGATTTCTTTAAAGAGGAAGTTTCCCAGTTCCTTGAGGATGATCTGGATCCCTTAGGCAAGAAAATTATTGAGCTTTTCTTAAGTGATGCACCCATAAAAGACTACGAAGGACTAATTTAATACGAATAGATATCCCATCCTGCCATGGAGCAGGGTGGGTATATTACATGTTTTATCTATCAACCTTTAAAATAACATTCCCTATCTTATGGCCGCTCTCGGCATAACGATGTGCTTCAGCCGCTTCTCTCAGAGGAAAAATTTTGTCAATAACCGGTTTAAGTTTCCCCTCTTCAATAAGTTTTTTGAGCATTTCTATCTCTTCCCGGCTTTGACCGGACGATTCTATTCTCACTTTCTTTTTAAGGATTACTCCTGTCCAGATCCCCAGCATAATATGGGAGAAATTGGCGTAAGCCAGAAAATAATATCCTTTCCGCTTAAGCATTTTAAGTCTCCCGTAGACAGAATGTCCTCCTACAACATCGATTATCAGGTCATAAGTGTTCTTCTGGGAAATATAATCTTTCTCAGTATAGTCGACTGTATGATCAGCGCCTAGATTTTTCAGCATTTCAAGCTTTTCACCGCTGTCTACTGCTGTAATATCTGCTCCATATAACCTGGCAATTTGAACCGCTAAAGTGCCGATACTTCCTCCCGCACCTATAATTAAAACCTTTTGATCCTTCTTTAAACAAGCCTTGTGAATATAGTGGAGAGCTTCCATTCCGGCCGTCGATACAGCGGCGGCTTCTTCATAGCTCAAATTCTCGGGCATAAAAGTCAGAGTACCCTGTGTCTCATCGGGTTTTTCGGGCAGGCATATATACTCTCCATAAGCTCCAAAGCTGAAGCCTGTCGTTCCGAAAACCTGATCACCCACATGAAATAAAGTCACATCTTTGCCTGCTTGAACAACTTCTCCAGATAATTCCTGGCCGAGGATTCTAAGGCGATTCGGTTTTCTAAATCCCGCATAGAGACGTATGGGAAAAGAGAGCGATAGAGGGAGTTCAAGTCTGCGGATTTCACAATCACCGGCGGTTACAGAAGCCGCATGTATTTTTATGAGTATTTCATCATTTTGGGGAACCGGTTTTTCAACCTCTTGAAGTTGAAGACCTTCGGGTGGTCCGTATTTTGTCCAGACAATGGCTTTCATTTTAAAATCCCTCACTAGTTTCTATGATAGAAAATGATCTCTATATTTACAAGATGATAAAATCTTTGGCAGCTTGAGCGTAGTTAGATATTGTGACCTCATCTTCCCTACGAAGAAAAATAAAATTTGACATACATATAAATGTATGCTTATATTTATATAAACGATGATTTATATAAAGGAGGATTGATGGATGATATAAATAAGCTTCAATTAATTTTTCAGACTTTGTCCGATCAGAATCGTTTGAAGATAATCCGAGAGATAGACCGGAGCGAGAAATCTGTATCGGAAATAACCGATGCTCTACAGTTGTCTCAACCCTTGATCTCCCACCACTTAAAAAGCTTAAAAAAGACAGGGGTTTTAATTACCCGTAGAAACGGCCCGTTTATTTTTTACCGCTTGAAAGAGCCTTTATTATTAGATCTATTGGGATCTTTTCTGAATATTTTTCAGGAAATGGATATGGACTCAATAAAAGAGGAACCGGGATTTGCTACTCCAGCTTGGTGGATTCAGATGCGAAAAAATTGTATGGGAGGAAAAAGATGGGAATGAAAGAAAAAATGATGGATAAAATGATAGACAAAATGGATTCTGATGAGAAACAGGAAATGATGGATTCCATGATGGGAAAATTCTTTGATGGAGGAAGAGAAATCTACTATGATGCAGTCCATGATGGGAAAAATGATGGGAGGTGGAGCTATGGGCGGAATGATGGGTATGATGATGGGACAAAAGGGATCAGAGAAAGCTGTTTCTCCAATGGACATGTGCCAGAAAATGATGAAAGGAATTGACAATGCACAAGTTCAAGCAAACTATGCCACGCCTGAGTTAAGAGGGCTTTTTGAAGAGTGGATTGTTCAAATTGAGGAAGAGATATATGAGTTTTACCAAGGAAAGGAAAAGATAAATCTTCAGGAAGCTGTAGATTACTTTCACTTAAAAGAGGAGAGCATTCAATATATTTTAACCCGTTTAACTCAGAAAGGGAAATTGGAAATAAAGCCTTTTTAGCACACTTTATTCAGGCAATTAATTCTTTAATAATTGCCTGATACGTTCTATTCCCTGGTCAAAGCTTATTTCTGGTTTCCAGTTCAGCTCTTTCCGTATTTTTTTGTAATAAAACTAGGAGTAAAAGCCACTTGAAAAGGAACTTCTGGAATCAATTGAGAACGATGAGTTTGAGATTATTCCTCTTTCGGCAGATGAGCTGATAAAATTCAGATCAGAAGCTGAGAATCCAGTATCCTGCACTATATGTAAATTATCAATTTCATGAAGCATTCTGAATTAGGTCTTCATAAAGCGGTTAAAACCATTGTTTTGTTGCAAATTGTAAGTTGTATTTACAATTTGCAACAAATAAACTATGCTTCCTATATGAAGGTTAATCGAATATTAGCTGATACTATACTGGAGAGAAGTAAACAATATCCTGTTATAGCAATTGTCGGTCCCAGGCAATCTGGAAAAACAACACTAGCTCAATCCTCTTTTCCCCAAAAGAAATATATTTCTCTGGAAGATTTTGATAATAGAGAGTTTGCTATTGATGATCCGCGAGGATTTCTCTCAGGAATTAAAGATGGAGCGATATTAGATGAAGTTCAACGTGTTCCTCAGCTTCTATCTTATTTGCAGACAGAAGTTGATAAAAATCCTGAACCGGGCAGATTTATTCTCACTGGTTCAAATCAATTTCTATTGATGAAAGGACTTTCTCAATCTCTAGCCGGACGTATTTCAATAAATAGATTGCTACCTTTTTCATTGGAGGAACTGGATAATACTATCTATAAACCGGAATCTATTGATCACTTCCTTTATCGAGGAGGATACCCGCGAATATATGATCAGAACCTTGATAGCCGGGACTGGTATTCAAACTACCTGAATACATACTTTGAGAAAGATTTAAAAGATTTTATCCAGGTTTCTGATTTAAGCTCCTTCCGTAAATTATTAGTTTTGCTGGCCTCTTCATGTGGGCAGCTTCTAAATTTGTCTTCTATTGGTAACAGTATTGGAGTCAGCCATAACACGGTTAAATCATGGATAGCCGCCTTAGAAGCAAGTTTTTTGGTATTTCTCTTGCAGCCATATCACAATAATTACCAGAAAAGAGTTATTAAAAGTCCTAAAATCTACTTTTATGATACTGGTCTTGCTTCAACTTTACTTAGACTTAAGGAACACAGTCAGCTTACTGATCACTATATAAGAGGAGCATTGTTTGAGAATTGGGCAATTATTGAATATGTTAAAAGTCAACTTAACCGAGGTCTTGAATCTGATTGTTATTTCTGGAGGGATCATACTGGTAACGAAGTTGATCTCTTAATAGAAACAGCCAATGGTCCTCATCCTGTTGAGTTTAAATCTGGTAAAACAATAAAACGTGACTTCTTTAAGGGGTTAGAACACTTTTCAAAAGTTGCAGGAACATCACATTCTACACTGGTTTACGGTGGTGATCAAAACCAGGAACGCAGTGGTACTACTATTATTCCCTGGACAGATTGGCCTGGGAATCCCGTAGGTTATTAAACAATTGTAATGTTTGTTTCCCTCGTTAGCTCGGCGCTCATTTCCGATCGAGCCCCTAAATCTCAAAAAAAAAGGGCTGTCGCAAATGTCCAATCATGGCTTCTATTAAAGCCCGAAGTGAAAACTTAATATGCGAAAACTAAAACAGGCAGAAAATATTGTATTTTTTCGGTAATTCAGGTTTATGAGGAATTTAAATCGGTAAAATCTTTGCATAAATATTCTCAATAATTAGGAAATTTTTGATTTTCATCATTCTCCAGAAACACCTATTCTGAGGTTAATGACGAAAGTTTTCCATATTAACTTAGCTGGCTCTGTAATAGTGGTTATGTAATCCATAGAGGATAGGCTTTTTCTTTATCTTACCCCAGAGATAATTTTCAATCTTTAACTTCTTGATAAAAAGCTTCATTGCTTTGGTAATAGGAGGTCTGCCTTTCTTTCTAGTCCTGGGTTTATCATAAGTCCGGTGAAATTGTCTTTTTTTACTTTAGCGGTAATTTATTGTCAGTATGAGGATCAATAGATGTAGGCATTTATGATTAAGTTATAACCAATTCCTAATTTTAAAGTTGTTCATGTCTTCGCCTTCCCGGGCTCAGATTAATAAATTGACAAAAAATTACAACATAATTACAATGTAGTTATGGATCACATTATATTTGACTGGGATAATATAAAGAATAAGAAAAATGTTGCAAAACATAAGATCTCATTTGATGAGGCCAAAACTGCATTTCTTGATCCCAACGCGTTATTGATATTTGATCCAGACCATTCTGAAGATGAAGAACGATTCATCCTCATGGGAATGTCGCACAATCTAAATTTATTGGTAGTTTGTCATTGCTATAGATCAAATGATGAAGTTATTAGAATAATATCTGCAAGAAAAGCAGATACAGACGAATCAAAATCTTATGGAGGTCGGTAAAATGAGAGATTCTTATGATTTTTCAAATGCCATTAAAAACCCTTATATCTCCAAATTGAAGAAGCAAATAACAATCAGACTTGATTATGATACAGTGGAGTATTTTAAGGATTTATCTGAAGAAACAGGAATTAAGTATCAACAACTAATCAATCTATTTCTTGCAGATTGTGCTAAAAAGCATTTAAAGCCTAATATAGAATGGAAAAACTCTTAGTTTGATATTCTGTTATTGTAGAAGTCCATCCATGGACTTCTATCGTTATACAGATTCAAATTAGGAACTGGTTATAACAAGAAATACATGCTTCGCTGCGCTCCGGGCTTCGCCACATTGGCTTCGTTCCTCAGCCAACGTTATATATTTCTGAAACGTTATATGAATAAAGTTTTGGTTTGAATTTGTCATATATAATGTATAAACTGAAAGCAGATGAACATGTCGAGGTTTTTGTATGAATAACAAAGAGATTCTAAAACAGGTTATTGCTTTAAAGCCCGATGAGAGGTTTATGCTTGTTGAAGGAATACTGAAAAGTCTGGATGAACCTGATCAGAAAATTGATGCCATCTGGGCACAGGAAGCTGAAAAAAGACTGAAAGCTTATAGAAAAGGGAAACTAAAAGGGATTCCCATGGAAGATATATTTGAGAATAACTCTTGAAAGTCATTTTCTCAGAATTAGCCAAAGCTGAATTGGATGATGCGACTCATTATTATGAAATAGAGTTTGAAGGTTTAGGTCAGAGATTCAAAGAAAATGTCAGACAAGCTGCCAGAAGAATATCTGAGTATCCCAAAGCGTGGTCTATAGAATCTGGTGAAATAAGAAAGTGCCTTCTAGAAAAATTTCCATATAAGCTGCTCTATTCCGTAGAGAAGGATCATATTTTTATTATTGCCGTTGCTCATCTTCACCGGAAACCTGATTATTGGATGGATGATAAACAGAATCCTGAATAAAAGCCAGTTAATTAATTCTATGATAGGAAATTGTATACTATTGATATGAATAAAAACCCTAAATCGTTACAGTGTAACAATTTAGGGTTTTTATTTGTTTGGAGGTAATGGGGCTCGAACCCATGACCTCATGGCTGCCAGCCAGGCGCTCTAGCCAACTGAGCTATACCCCCAAGGTCGTATGGAATAGCTGTAAACAGAGTTTTTGACTAATCCAAATCTGAAATGATCATAAAATCTTAAGGGAATTCTGTCAAGATTGATAATTGATTATCAAATAAATAAAATTTTATCTAATTAAAACTTTCCAACCATTTGAACATATTCCCTGTTTAGTTTAAATTATTAGTTGCAGTGTATTAAATAAGTTTGCTAATTCGTAATAAAAGAGATATTTTTCAGGAGGAAATAAATGGATCCAAAAAGAGCACTTGGTATCGGTTTAAAGACTGATGACCCGAGACAGCGGGAACGCATCATCAGATACATCAATCTTAAATTAGCGTCCATGGGACTCCCCTACAGTAGCAGCAGCACCGATGTTATGGACATCGATATAGCTCATGACCTGATCGAAAACTTTAAAGAGAAAAACAGACTATTATCTACCTACCTCTGTCCGGTAGATAAACGAATACAGAATTTTATTAATTCCTATCTTTCCGATGTGAAGATGGATGAGATTCCCGAACTACCCACAGATACTCTGATACTCGACAGGTACGGTCTGGCCAGAGAGCTCTCCGTACCGCCGGATAAAAATGAGTTTATCACTGATGTTATCAGCTCATACAGAGTCAAACAGGGAGTATTAAACAATCCCAAGAACGATAGAAGAACCACAAAGGGATCCTTTCACGTGGCGGAGGGGGGACTACCCATCCCATTTGATAAAAAAGCTGTTCCCAAACAGACTTTTGCATATATGCTTCAGGAAGCTTTCAATGCTCCTGATGCTATGAAAGAACTGCCCTATACCGCTTCCCAGAAAGAAAAAGCAAAAGTGTTTATGTCACTGATGCTCAAGCCTGTTGTTGTTCCCGAAGTGTCCGGTTTCACGGAGAGGAAGACTTTGGAAGTCAGATTTTTTGCTCCGGGGAATCTTGTGAGTAACCTCGACTTTGTCGAGTCTATCTTCGGTAACGCCGGAGATCCATACCTGCCGCAACACGATGCGGCTCTCGATCCCGATCACTGGACCGGGCATACGGGCTGTGTCATTCTGGCTCCCCATCTGACAACTATTACAAAAGCTGATGCTGGTCTGCCCCAGATAAAATACGCTACAGATCGGCAGAAAAAAGAAGGAATGTGCTGGGAATCGGAAGAGGAACTGTACAACGACGGAATTCCTTTTAAGCTGACAGCCAGAGATGAGAGCGGCGTTATTGTTACTCTTATTGCGGATAACTATTTCGGATATTCTAAGAAAGAGGTTAAAACCCAGATAGGATATTCTGCCAACCTTCTGGGACTGGCCGAAGAGGAACATGCGGGAGGAGCTTTAGCTTTTCCGAGTTTCAATCTGGGTACACACTTTCATCCCGATAGTAATATGCATTTTCTTCATCTGGAAAAAGACCATTCATTCGATAACTTTAAAGCTGTTCTAGGAGATTCCTTTATTGAGCATGAAGATGGTTACGGACTAGATAGAAACCACAGTAATATTATCTATATACCCGAAGATGCTGTGATTGATCTGGAAGCGCAGAGAGCGCACTGGATAATAGATGGCAAAGAGAAATCTCTTCGCATTCTTCCGGAGAATTTCTATGTACACCCCTCGGGCTATAGAGTTCATATGGAAAAACATCCGGCTTCTCCTGCCTGGAGACTAGTGGGAACAGTGGCTGAGGGTACTTTCTGCCATAAACCATGTACTGTTTCAGGTGGTGGTAAGTCAGAGATCTCTAAATCAATTAAAGATGCTATGACTTTCGGTTCCGTTTTTGTCGGAGATTTTAAAGAGGACATGGATAAAACCGAAGAGATTGTAAACTACAATTATGGTGAGCGTTTTAAACCGGATTATAGAAAGACACTTAAACCGGGACACAAGACCAGACCTCTTTTAAGTGAGGACAGGTCTCTTGGTTCGGTAATCAAACTGTTATCTCCTTCAACGAACAATACCGATTCCTTTAATAAATGGCTTAGTGATATTCCCATGAGGGTGAAAGCTCTGGTATTCCTGGTCAAAAGATTTTATGAGCCCGAATGGGGTAATACATGGAGAGAGAAATTCTCCGTTGATATCATTAATAGTGAACCGGGCCACATTCTCAAATATATGAACAGAGAGCTTGTGGGAAGTTACCTGAAAGTGGGTACTGACAAAAATGGAAGCTGGGTAACCAACAAGCTGAGACAGGATTTTATGCCTGCTGTCAAAGTTCAGCTTGAAGATGACATCTCCGCTTCTATTGTTGTCCCGACATCCCAGGTGAGCGGTCTTTCCGAGACCTGTGTAAACCCCAGTGTGAAAATTGTGGAAAACTGTGAAAATAGATTCTTTCAGAGACCGGACGATGCAGTTCACAGAGGTCTGGATAAACAGGCTGAAAAAGATCTTGCATCTATGGGGAACTTTATCTGTAACTTTGAACCTCTGAAAAAAAATGATGCTGTAGAACTCTATGAAAAAACAGCAGGATTTTATGCTTACACAGCACCAATGCAGAATATTATTAAGGGTTTCTGTGAGAGCGGGAAAGAAAATGAGTATTTCATCTCATCATCTCATCCGAGAATTGTAGACGGAGCTCCTACGAAAAATCAGAGATACCTTCAGTTGAGACCTGACCTGGAAGATAACACCACGAGATACCTTGGTGAGGTGGGAATGAAACTCTTTAGAAAGATTCCTCTGGGAGAACCTTTGGCGATACCTGTTAACGCTGTTCTGGCGGGAAGAAGAAATAATCCCGCGGATCACAAAGCGGGA
>JAEINM010000102.1 GCA_016342385.1 Spirochaetaceae bacterium
GGGAAGCTCTCAGGTTAAAGCACCGCTCTTATCAGACAGAAAAATCTTATATTCACTGGTTGGATTCTTTCCTGGTACTTTTGAAAAATAAAAATCCTGACGATGTTACTGAAAAAAACCTGAAAAGTTTTTTGACTTACCTTGCTGTTGAAAGAGGAGTATTCAATCCTGCCTTTTCCGACAACGCTAACCACAACAGCTCTTAACCGATGCAGCTTGTGGTGGTTTGAGACCTGCTCCTGAAAGCCGATCTCGAGGGGCCTACCCCTGGTCGGCTGAATACAGCCTGCGCGGGTATGCATACTGACCTCATCGATATTACAGTTGCGAAATTCCCTCCATCTATATGATAAAGGTGCCTTCTCGTGGCACACGTTCATGGCTTTGTTAAATATCGATTTTATGAAGTCATATTATTCATAAATAATAAGCACTTTCTCCGATTAATATAGTGAAATCCAGCATGCCAGGACTTCATTGATGGGAAAGGATTATCATTTGGAGGTAAATTCTTAATTTTTATCTATTGACCAAGCTTCTGTGTGCAGGCAACTGAAATGATGTTATTCATAGTGAAAAATGAAGATCATCTTAATCAAGACCCCTTGTAAGTTAAAGAAGAGAAGATGACTGGTAAATCATTCTCCCCTCCTTCGGGGGATCCGGGGGGGGCAGGATTATAGGAATCTCAATATGTTTCATTAGTCCCATATGAATGGCCCAAAAAAAGATTCCGGATTCTACATTTCGTGAATGGAGGATTCCAAAAGCAGATATTCTTCCCGACTGAAAGATCTGTCTGCTCCGGAATTGCTGCAAAACCCGGAACCACAAATTACTCATTATGAAATAGACTGTATGATCACAATTGAATCTTTCAATGTTGCTTTCGTCAGAATATATTCTCTCCATTTATTTTATACAAGGATTTAAATGCAAACACTGTGCCAACTTGTTAGAGCATGGTCAAAAGGACTTAGCACAAAACATAAGATATTTTTCCTACGGGATAGTATCTTGCCCTTAAAAGATCCCACATTTATGTATGTGCTTTTTCAGATTGACTGTTCTACTAATTCATTCATAATAAAAAGATGGATATAAAACAGGCCGTTGTTGCAGCACCATCGATCTGCGATTTTTACTTTACTCCGGAAAGGGCTTCAGCCCTTGGAGCCATTGCTGTAAAAGATCAATTAGAGAAACTGGGAATTAATGCGCCGGTTTTCAATCTTCCCCTGTTAAAACCACGGGGTCGGGAAATACCAATCCCCGAATCCCATCTTCATCTGAAACCCTTTATCTTAAGGGGGGAGAGAGGTCCCGTAAGTTTTTTCTCCCGCTACAAGAGGTTCGGACCCGATCCGTCAGAATCGGCACAGCTGATCCTCCGGAACAATCCGCAGATTGTATTTATAAGTCTTTTTGCCTGGGCCTATGGAGAAGAGGCATTGGCACTGGCCGGAGAGATAAGAGCGATCGGGGGAATGGATATTCTGATCATTATCGGAGGACCGGGTGCGGCCGTTCTGCCGGAGTACTTTTACAATTCCCGACTGTTTGATTTTGTTTCCACAGGAGATGGGGAAGATGAAATCCCCAAACTGATAAAGGCAATTAAAGAGGACTCCCTGACTGATCTTTCCAGCAGCAGGGTTATCAGTCAGAATTCACCGGCTCCTGCCCTCTCCTTCCGGAAGGACCAGAAAGGGAAACAATGGCTTTCCATGACCCTGTCGAAGGGTTGTCCTCTGCTCTGTCAGTTCTGTTCCAATTTTCTGACTCAGGGGAGAGTTTTCCGATCGACTCCACTGAATGCCCTAAAAGAAGAACTGAATCAGCTTCCGGTAAACAGGACAGAAAATCTGCATATCACTCTGGAAGATGACAATCTGCTCGTGAGTAAAAGCTACTTTACAGAACTTCTTGAAATGATAAAGGAGATTTTCCCTTTATCCACCTTTTCCATAGACAATGGGCTGGATTATACGAATATGACTATTGAATTTGTCGACTACCTGGTCACCATGGGGTTTAACAGTTTCACTCTGTCTCTCGGATCATCAGACAGGGAAACCCTTAAAAAGGAAAAGCGGCCGGGGAATTTCAGAAAACTGGAGGAAATTCTGGCCCATCTTCACTCCAGGAATATACCCGTATCGACTTTCCTCATATGCGGCCTTCCCGAAGATTCCCGGGAGAGCATTATCAGCAGCCTGATCTATCTTCACAACCTGCCTACAGAGATCGGGATCTCCCTGTTCTACCCCGTACCGGGAATCCCCCGGTTTGAGGATAAGCAGATCTTTCTGAATAGAGTCCCGTCTCTCTGCTGCGGGTCATCGGCCTTCCCCTGGGGACAGTCGCTGAGTACAGAGGAAATGGTGACGTTTTTCAGACTGGCAAGACTGTCAAATTTTTTCAATAAGAATAATAAGAGCACCGAAGAGATGGAATTGATGACAATTATTCAATCAGAAAAGAGGCTCCATACGCTACAGGGTAAAAGTAAAAGAATCATCGCGGTTCCTCATATGGCCGATTCTCTTGTTAAAGATTTTCTGTCCCGCTTATAGGAAAAAAAGAGAAATAGTATAAGATCTATTTCCATAAATGAAAATGATGAAACTATTTCTATTCAATTCATTTCTACAGATTTGGAAATCTTGATTTGACTTTTTTTCATCCCTGACGCATCATCTCTTCATGAGACAACCGGGAAAGCTAATTATCATTTTTGCCATTCTATTGACCTGTGTATGCCTACAGGTATTTTCAGAAATCGCCCTTTCTTCGGAACAGACTGATCTGGGATGGATTATAGAAATAACCAATCATTCCGATAGAGACTATGATGGGATGGTCATATCCGCTTCACCGGATTACAAGCCCGAGTCGGGACAATTCTTAGTTGAACCGGGAAAAACCGTCACATTGGAGATAAAATCTGCTGGGGATTCAGACCAGAGGGATGAACCTGTCTACATCAGAATGATTTCCGATCATCCCGAGAATCCCGGTTTGCTGACTCTGGGAAACGCAGCCCTTTCGAACACCTTTTTATCAACAGAAAAATCTTCCCCTGGAATTCTGCTGGAGTATTATTATACGCCCGCCTGCAGCAGCTGCCGGGAATTCCTCGAAAGGGAGATTCCCCTCCTGGAGGAAAAACTCGAACTTCTCATTAATGTCAGAAATATCAATATAACTGAGCCCGATGGGCTGATAGCCATGAATACACGTCTGAAATCACTGAAAAGCTCAGAAAAGAAGCTCCCCCTGCTAATAAGCGGAGATGTGATTCTAGCCGGAGACAAGGCCATTACTGAAGAACTGGAATCCCTTCTTCTCAGCATTTCTGAAGGGAAAAATCTTCCCCTTGTTACAGGGGACATTAGTGAGGATTCAAGTCGGCTGAAGCTGTCAGTTCTGCCCATTTTACTGGCTGGGCTACTGGACGGAATTAACCCCTGCGCCTTCAGCACACTAATCTTTCTACTCTCCTGGCTGACTCTGGCAGGCAGGGACAGAAGACAGATTCTTCTGACGGGCATTTTCTTTTCCTCGGCTGTTTTTCTGACCTATTACACTGTGGGTCTGGGAGCCTTTACAGCTCTTCGGAGCAGTGAAACAGTACCGCTCATAGCTTCAGCGTTGAAATACGCCATGGCTTTACTTATGGTCATTCTGGGAATCATCCATATAATCGATTACAGAAAAGTCAGACAGGGTCGTTCCGGCGAAATCACCCTGCAGCTGAGTAAAGAGAGGAAAAAGAAGATCCACAGCCTGATCCGAGGCAAAGCGAGACAGGCCGGTTTATTCGCCGGATCCATTACACTGGGAGTCCTGGTTACCATCTATGAACTGGGCTGTACGGGTCAGGTTTACCTTCCCACTCTTATGTATATGGTGAGGATTGAAAGAGCCCTTTCCTCATACTTTCTCTTGGGACTATATAATCTGGCTTTTATTATACCTCTGATTATAGTGTTTATCGCCGCATGGAAAGGGATTGGTTCTGAAAAGCTGACCCTGTGGTTTCAGAAAAACCTGGCTGGAGTCAAACTACTTTCTGCTCTCTTTTTTATACTAATGGCCGGATTACTGGTTCTTTTCTAGCCCCTCAACCATGGTGGAGATCTCTTCATATCCCACATAATACTGATTTTTCACTATGAGAAGAGGGAGAGAATGGGAGATTTGGGCAAGATTTTTTTCTGTCAGGAGATCTCTCATGGCAAGGGCATCATCGTCGTGAATGATATTGCGGGATTTTCCTCCGAGCTCTATTACCGATTCTGCCAGCTCTTCAGCCATAACATATTCCTCACAGCTTGGACATAACTCAAGGTAATAGAAGTGAATGTCCGCCTCGACGGTTCTTTTATGAGAACAGGAAATTGAAAGGAACAAAAAACTTATAGAGAAACATATAATCACCAGTTTATTCATAGAGCTCATTCTAATAATGATTCACAGAGGTTGCAAGAGAGGAAAAACTCTCTCAATCTCAGATAATCAGGGATTTTGCACATGTTTGCCCCTATGGATCTCTATTCTCAGCCAGATTCGCTGAAATATACCCGCGAAAAAAAGACTTATTCCCGGGAGTGCCGCCCCCATGGCAAACAATTGATACAGGTTTATCCAGTCTTCTTCTGTCGGAGCACCGGACGAATCGAATTGAATTGTCATTTTGATGAGAAGAGCCCATATAGTTCCAGTTAGAATAGTACCGATTAGCCAGGTCTTCCACATTGATCTTCTTTCAATCCCATTTTTTTTCAGCTTCTTCATAGTCATAAGGAACATTATGATCCCCGGTATAATAGTCAGAGTAAAGATAAAGAAAGCCACAATAAAAGCTATAGCACTAAGCATAGATGTTACATTCCCCATCTGTAGGTTTCATAAATAGCACTCACTTTCACAGGTAATTTTTCCACCTTTCATTACTTTGACAAAGATCCCTTTTCTCGGCATAACACAATCCCCCACAGTATGGAATATGGCACAGTGCTGATGGCATTCCTTACCGATCTGAGTCACTTCTACTTCGGCATCTCCCAAAAATAAACGGGTACCAACGGCAAGAGAGCTCAAGTCCACACCTTCTGTCGTGATATTCTCGGCGAAATCTCCGAAATGGATTTCAATCCCCTTCCCTTTTATAGTCTCGATATCCTCTTCTGCCAATAGAGAAATCTGCCGGTGCCAGTCTCCCGCATGAGCATCTCCCATAATACCGTGATCCGGTTTCAATTCCATTTCTGCTACGGGCTTTTTCTGAACACCTTTCTTTTCCGATATATTGAGACTGAGTATTTTAAATCTTTTACAAGAGTCTGACATGAACGGTTTCCCCTTTCTCCACTTTCTCGATCCCCGCTTCTACAACAATAAGACCTTTAGCTTCTGCCATGGCATTTAAATGGGACGATCCATGATACCTGACGGGAACGACTTCTTCATCGACCCATTTAACAGGCAGAAATTCCGTTCTATCCCAGGTTTTCCGCGTAATGCTTTCTCCCAGCACACCTCTGAGAAATGCCGGCTCATAATTCAGTCCGCATAATTTCTGAATCAAATACTTAACAAATACTTCAAAAAGAATAAAGGTCGAGACAGGATTTCCCGGTAGTCCAAAAACAAAAGTGTTTTCATTTTTTCCAAACCAGAGAGGTCTGCCCGGTTTTATAGCAGCTTTATGAAATATTTTTGTAACGCCCTCTTCTTCCAGTATCCCGGGAACATAATCAAATTCCCCCATGGAAACACCGCCGGAAAGAAGAACAATATCATTTTCCCTCAAAGCTTGGTGGACTGTGTTTCTCAATGCCTCCCGATCATCGGCAACAATGCCGTAATAGTGGACTGGACACCCCCAGATATCTGCCTGGGCCATCAGCTGAGGACCATTGCTGTTATATATTTCTCCATCTTTCAGCTCTTCTCCGGGATCTTTTAATTCCGTTCCGGTTGTAACAATGCCAATAGAAGGGGCAATGGCGACTTCCACTTGGGCAATACCCATGGAAGCCAGGATTCCCATGTCACCGGCACTGAGGATACGGGGAGTCAGAGCGGGATCCCCTTTTCTGATATTTTCACCACGGCCTATGATATTTATAAGGGGATCATCCTTATCGATGACAACAGAATCACCCTCCCTATGACTGTACTCAATCCGTATGACACGACCGGTTCCCTCGGGAACTTTCGCTCCGGTCATAATGGCCGCACAGGTTCCCGGTTCGATGATGACTGTCGAAGCATCTCCTGCCGCAACAGTAGCGATAGATCTTAATATAGTTGATTTTTCATCTTTACGTATGGCCCATCCATCCATTGCCGACTTGTCGAAAGGGGGAGAGTCCATGGGAGATTGAACCGGTTTAACAAGGAGTCTTCCGACTGCTTCTTTTAAGAGGACTTTTTCATATAAAACAGGCCTGGACTGCTGGTCCAGTATATTAAAAATATCCTTTACATTTATCATAGTATTTTCTCTTTATTCTGAAATTGTACTTATAATAACATAAAATCAGCAATCTTGTGGATGGAAAAAAAACGTCTGAACTGTGATGACCGTGATGAATGTAAATAATCACAGTTCAGACAATGAACCGGGTATGAGATACATGATAAATTCAATAGGATGATCCGGTAATTGTTAGACAATCATATGTTCCTGTGTATAATACTATTTATATATGAATATTTTTGAAGAAGCGGCGGCTCTGAAAAAAGAAAACAGAGTATTTGCCATAGCCATGATAACAGAATCTAAAGGCTCTACACCCCGTTCATCAGCAAGAATGCTCGTTAAGGAGAATGGATCGATTGTCGGAACAATTGGCGGTGGTCCTGTAGAACTCTATGTGATAGAGCAGGCACGGGAAGCCATGAAAGAGGGAAAAAACCGAACCTGTTCCTATACCCTTTTAATGAAAGAGAAAGAGGGAATGCACTGCGGCGGAGAGATGACCTTTTTTATCGACGTGGAAGTCCCGGGAACAACTCTCCTCCTTGTCGGAGCAGGACATGTGAATCAGGCTGTTGCCCGAATTGCCGTGAATACAGGATTCAATGTCATTGTAGCTGATAACCGCATTGAACTCCTTAACCCGGATTTTTTCCCTCCTCATGTTCTTCTGTTTCACGGAGAGACTCTGGAGGAAGCCGTAGAACAGACCGATCTGGACGAAAAGACTTTTGTTCTGGTTGCCACGGGAAGCGAAGACAAGGCCGGATTAAAAGCTGTTATGATGAAAAATCCCCGATTCCTCGCCATGCTGGGGAGCCGAAGAAAAGCCCTTATGATAAAAAAAGAGCTCCTCCAGGAGGGCTGGAATGAGGACGACCTGCAGAAAGTGATCTGTCCTGCCGGTTTGGATATCGGGGCGGAATCTCCCGGAGAAATAGCATTGAGCCTATTAAGTCAGATGGTCATGGTTAAAACAGAAACAAATGGTCGGGAACTATACCCGTCCTCAAAACATAAAAACCTCATAATTGTCAGGGGGGCCGGCGATATAGCCACGGGAACAATCAGCCGGCTCCACAAGGCAGGGTATGCCGTTCTGGCTCTGGAAACAGACAATCCCACTGTTATAAGAAGAACTGTGGCTTTTGCCGAAGCTGTTCATTCGGGAAAAGCTAAAGTTGAGGGGATTGAAGCTGAACTGGCCGGAACCCCCGAAGAAATACAAAAGACTCATCAGTCGGGGAAAATTGCCCTAGCTGTCGACCCGGAGGGAAAACTGATCGGACAGTTAAAGCCATCTGCTGTAATAGATGCCATTCTTGCCAAAAAGAATCTGGGGACGACAAGGAATTCAGCTCCCTTGACTATAGCCCTGGGTCCGGGATTTGAAGCGGGAAAAGATGTCCACTATGTTGTTGAGACATCCCGGGGTCACGATCTGGGAAAAATCATCTCACGGGGTCCGGCAAAAGCCAATACAGGTATTCCTGGAAACATTAATGGATTTACAGAAGAGAGGATTATCCGTTCACCCTCGGCGGGAAAGGTGACTGTTTTAAAAGAGATTGGTTCTATCGTATCAAAGGGAGAAATAATAGCCTCAGTTGGAAAAACAGAAGTTTCCGCATCAATAGACGGATTGATCAGGGGAATGATCCGGCCGGGAACAGAAGTCACTGAAAATATGAAAATCGGAGATATCGATCCAAGAGGAGAAAAAGCTCAGTTCATGACTATATCGGACAAAGCCAGAGCTATTGGTGGATCGGTATTGGAAATATTGCTGAGTCATTCTCTATGTCCCTGATATATCTGGATAACAGCGCTACTTCATTCCCCAAAGCTCCCGGTATGGCCGAAGCGGTAAAAGAGGCTCTTCTTACGGCGGGAACAAGCGGTAGAGCTTCATATGACGAAGTTCTTAAAGGAAGCAGAATCCTCTATAAGTGCAGAACGAATATCGCTCAGCTGCTGGGAGTCAGGAATAGTTCTCAGATCATACTCAACTCCGGCGCTACAGAATCGCTGAATACAGTAATAAAGGGATATGTCCGGCAGAATATGAGAGTTCTGACATCGGGAGCAGAACACAATTCGGTAATGAGAGTTCTGGAATTCCTGAAAGAAGACAAGAACATCACAGTTGACCGCTTCCTCTGTCGCAAAGATGGAATGGCCGATCTGAAAAGTTACTCCGACTTTCTCTCCCATTCTCCCGATCTGGTTATACTCTGTCACAGTTCCAATGTTACAGGAGCCGTCTATCCTATTAAAGAGATGATAAAAAAAGCCCATTCTGCCGGATCGGCAGTATGCATAGATGGGGCCCAGTCAGCTGGCTATGAGGAGATTAATTTACAGAATCTGAATCCTGATTTTTTCTGTTTTTCCGGACATAAGGGACTTCTTGGCCCTGCAGGGACCGGAGGTTTTTATATTAAAGAGGGACAGAAACTGCAACCTCTCATCTTCGGGGGTACAGGGAGCAGATCGGAAGAAGAAATCCAGCCCAACATGCTGCCTGACAAATACGAAAGCGGAACAAGAAACATTCCGGGATTAGCCGGTCTGGCCGAATCATCATCTTATGTGCTGAAAACTGGTATTCACAAAATACAAAAAAAAGAGCAGGTTCTGAGTAGAATGATCCTGGAAAACCTCAGTTCTATAGAAGGGATAACCATATACGGCCCGAAAGAGCTGGAAAACAGAAATTCGGTTGTATCTTTTACCCATGACAGCCTGGATATATCCCAAATTGCGGAAATCCTCGATAATGAGGGAATAGCAATGAGAATGGGACTGCACTGCACTCCGTCGGCTCATAAAGTGCTGGGAACATTTGATTCAGGCGGAACAATTCGCCTCAGCCCCGGATACTTCAATAATGAGGAAGAGATAATGGGAACAATAGATGTTATAAGGAAAGCTATTAATGGATGATAAACTAACTTCATATACAAAATTCTCCGGATGTGGAGCCAAACTGGGACCGGCACTTCTGGACAAAGCGCTCTGCGGATTGAAACAACCGGAATACGAAAACCTGATTTCCGATTTCAGTACATCAGACGATGCGGGAATTTATAAAATCAGCGATGAAATTGCTCTGGTTCAGACTGTGGATTTCTTCCCGCCCATAGTAGATGATCCCTATATTTTCGGGCAGATCGCCGCCGCGAATTCCCTTTCAGACGTCTATGCTATGGGGGGCAAACCGGTAACAGCGCTTTCTCTGGTCTGTTTCCCCAAGGATAAAGCCCACATAGATACACTGAGAAAGATGATGAGTGGTGGTTTGAATAAACTGATTGAAGCAGAAACTGCACTGGTGGGCGGACACAGTATTGAAGATGACGAGCTGAAGTTCGGATTCTCCATCAGCGGGACAGTTCATCCCGATAAAGTACTCTACAATAACACCCCCCGACTCAATGAAAAACTCATCCTCACGAAACCCCTTGGAACAGGAATTATCAATACGGCGCTGAGAGGTGGAATAGCCTCAGAAAGATCCATTGAAGCATTTATAGAGACAATGAGAACGCTCAATAAAACAGCTGCCGAAATCTCAATGGAATACGCCGTATCATCATGTACCGATGTCACAGGTTTTGGGCTCATTGGCCATGCCTGTGAAATGACTGCAGAGGGACATATTGGCTTGAGGATTTTTTCCCATAGACTGCAATTGCTCCCGGACGTTCTCGAATATGCACAAATGGGATTGATTCCCGCAGGAACATATAGAAATAGAGATTATCGCCTGAAATATGTCAAAAATAATGAAACTCTCAACAGATCAACAATTGATCTGCTCTTTGACCCCCAGACATCCGGTGGATTGTTGTTAACAGTAAGAGAAGATCAAGCTGATGAGATGTGCCGTAAAATGATTGCCAAGGGGGTTTCCGCCCATGTGATCGGAGAAACAACAGAGTCCGGAGGAATCGAGATTATTGAATAGTTTTATCCTGACTTTTCAGACAAGCCATCAGGCCCTGGAAGAAGAGGAGAAATTGCAGGAATCAGATTTTATCATAAAAATGATTCCCACCCCGAGAGGGATCTCTTCGGAATGCGGGTTTTCCATAAGAGTTGACAGCAATGAATTAAGTATAACTGAACAGCTGACAAAGAATGACAATTCAATAGAGCGAATATATCTGATTTATGAGCGACAAAGGAGTAAAAATTATGAAGAAATCTATAGACGGAAGAACACTCCCCTGCCCCCAACCGGTGATTAAAGTCAAACAGGCTTTTGATGAGGGTGGATTTAATGAACTGGAAATCCTGGTAGACAATCAGGCCGCAGTGGAAAACATTAAAAGATTTGCCGAGAACAGCGGTCACAGTATTCTTTCCGTATCTGAAAATGAAGAGATAAGGACAATAACCATAGAAAACAGCAATAGTGATGAAATGACAGATCCTGAAACTGATCTCCAAGGGATACCTTCATATGATGAAATAAACAC
>JAEINM010000103.1 GCA_016342385.1 Spirochaetaceae bacterium
AGTAAAACTTCCTGCGCTCAAGCGGTAATAGAGGTCCCTTCGAAACTTGTGCTCACTCATCATTTTTTCGAGATTTTTATTTGTTGCGGCAATAAATCGGACTTTTACCTTTACAACACCACTGCCGCCAAGCCTCCGAATTTCATTATTCTGAATGGTCCTTAAAATTTTAGCCTGAATTGACATGGACATATCACCCAGTTCATCGAGAAATACTGTTGAACCATCGGCCTGCTCAAAAAGTCCTTTATATTGCTTTTCAGCACCTGTATAAGCCCCTTTCTCATGACCGAATAATTCATTATCCAATAAATTATCTGCCAGAGCTGCACAGTTTATCTTAGAGAGAATCTTTGCTTTATGTCCTGAGTATTTGTGAATATATTCGGCTATCAGATCCTTACCGACCCCTGTTTCTCCACAGATGAGGATAGGAAGTTCTGTATTGGAAATTACTTTGATTTTTTCCATTAATTCCAGCATCACCGGATTTTTTGTCAGGAATACAGTTTCATTTTCACTCATTACAGTTGCATCGGATAATTTCCGGCGTTTTAAAGCTCGTTCAATTACTTCAAGAAGTTTTGGAACCTTAATTGGTTTCTGTATAAAATCAAAGGCACCTTTGCGCATAGACTCTATGGCCAGTTCAATTGTTCCATAACCTGTAATCATAATAACACTGACCGGATGATTACTCGCTGTACAGTATTCTAAAAAGTCCATTCCGTTTTCATTACCCAGTCTTATATCGAGCAATACAACATCTACCGGATTGTGTATTAGAAAATTTTTGGCATCCTTTATATTAGAGGCATAGTCAATGACATAACCTCTGTAACTTACGCTACTGATTAAGGTTTCGGAGAGTTTTTCATTATCATCTACAAGTAGTATGTGACCGTTCATTTAATCAACCTATCCTTATAATGCAAATATCAGATTTCATTTGATGAGAAGACCGGGTAGTTAATTATTTCTATAAATGAAATTTATTGGTGTCTTGCATTTAAAGGTTAACAGCAGAATATAAGCTATGTCAAATACTTTAAATGCTCCATGATAAGTTCAAAATACAAAATGTATGAGGTAAAAACAATAATAGTGTTCAATACTCCTGTCTAATGAACAACTGTTAAGTTTCATTTGTTCAGATAGTGAACAGTTATTACCCTGCAGAGAATTTTTCCTCTAATCCTATTCTAAGATTAATAATTATTAAAACTGCAATTCCTAGAGTCTTAAATGTTTGTTATATAAAGAGATACTGTGATTTATCTGTTGGGGGAATAGAATTTTTTCTCAAATAAAATGCTTAATTCTTCTTTATGGCACGGTTAATGCATTTAAGTTTGCAGATAAAAAACTATAGCGCGTCAGTGCAGCATATATGGAGGATTGAATGAATCTTGGATTAATGATCAATGTGTGGGGTGATGTTCTGGCACATCCTGCTGCTGGAACTTCGGTGAGAGATTCCTATTATTGGACACCTTGTGACTTGCCTCAGGTAGTAAAATTCGCATCAGCTGTCGGGTATTCATTTCTCGAAGTATTTGACGGAAACCTAATGGCTTTTCAGGACAAAGGCAGCGAATTATCAGACTTGCTCAATCAGAATGAAATTCCCCTGAAATCGGTCTATACGGGGGGAAAATTCATCTTCAACGATATCCTGATGGAAGACCTTAAAAAAATTGAAAATGTTTCCAATGAAGCCAAGAAGTATGGAGCAAAATATGTAGTCATTGGCGGTGGTGCTGTCACTGAATCAGATCGGAAAAGAATGATTGTGAAGATGGGAACGGCTTTGAATGAAGTTGAACGTATAGTAAACAATGCCGGACTGACAGCTGTGTATCATCCCCATCTCGGTTCCATTGTTGAAACTCAGGAAGAGATTGATATTGTTCTGAATGAATCGGATATCCAGCTTTGCCCTGATACAGGACATATCTTTGGTGCCGGAAGTGATCCTGTGGCAGTTATTAAAAAATATCTGCCAAGAATCCCCTATGTTCACCTCAAAGATATGAAAGATGGCAACTTTTATCCCCCTGGTGATGGAGAAATTGATTTCCCATCAATGATTACTGCTATGAAATCAGATGGCAGAGATAGAGACTATGCTGTGGAAATTGACGGTTTTCCCGGACAGCCTGAGCTTGGGGTCGTTAAATCCTACAACCAGGTCCAGAAATTGTTTCTTTAATACTTGAAATAACCGAGTTTCGGTTCGTTAAATAAATTGGAGGTTTTTATGATTAAGAAAAGTTTAGTAGTAATGTTTGTTCTTTTACTGACTGTTTCTACAGCTTTGGTAGCTGGGGGGCAACAGGATGCGGCAGATTCAGGTAGCAATGTAGCGGCGCAGCCATTAGATGTTAATGTTGATGGTTCAGCTGTGATTTTAAGTACGGGACCTAACGGTGAAACGGCAACTAATGCAGCGACTCTTTCTCTTACTGCAGATGAAGTTGCACAGGTTCAGAAAATGAATGCTTCAGCGGCCGTCGTTTTCCACTATGCTGGAAATGACTGGTCTAGTGCTCAGTTAGCCGGCCTTAAGGCTACTTTTGCCAGCCTTAATATTGATGTCGTTGCTGTAACAGATGCTCAGTTTAAAGCTGAAAAACAGGTTGCAGACATTGAGACAGTAATGGCTCTATCTCCAGATATTATCGTTAGTATTCCTACAGATCCTGTTGCTACATCTCCTGCATATAAGCGGGCGGCAGATTCTGGTGTGAAAATTGTTTTTATGGATAATGTCGCAGCAAATATGACTCAGGGCAAAGACTATGTCAGTGTTGTATCAGCAGATAATTATGGAAATGGTGTAGCCGCAGCGGATATTATGGCTGAAGAGCTAGGCGGTTCCGGTGATGTCGGTGTCATATTCTTAGATGCAGACTTTTTTGTAACAAATCAGAGAGTTGAAGCTTTTAAAGCGACAATAGCCAGCACTTATCCCGGAATAAATATTGTTGAAAGCAGTGGTTTTGCAGATCCTAATAAAGTTAGTGAAGTAGCTGATGCCATGCTGACTCTTCATCCGGATATTGACGGAATCTTTGCCGTATGGGATGGACCAGCTGAAGCAGTTGTCGGTTCCGCTAAAGTAATCGGAAGAGATGACCTTGTTATTACAACAATCGACCTTGGAAACAATGCCGGCCGAATTATCGCAGAAAAAGGTTTAATAAAAGGACTTGGAGCTCAGCTGCCCTATGATCAGGGTGTTAGTGAGGCAATACTTGCAGCTTATGCATTATTAGGGAAAGAAGCTCCTCCCTATGTAGCAGTTCCTGCACTTAGAGTTGATCATTCCAATATTCTTGAAGCCTTTAAACAGGTTTATAGTATGGATG
Source organism: Spirochaetaceae bacterium (assembly GCA_016342385.1). Classification (GTDB taxonomy): domain Bacteria; phylum Spirochaetota; class Spirochaetia; order DSM-2461; family DSM-2461; genus Spirochaeta_F. The sequence goes on from JAEINM010000103.1 coordinate 3,372, forward strand.
CACCAGCAATCGTTCAGAATGCTTACGTAGACTAATGTTTGTTTCCGAACCGGTTAATGTTCCGGATAAATGTAGCAACCGGTTCGGAATTCTTATTAAGAAATTTAAAAAAAGAGGATGATCATGGAAGAATTAAAAATAGCGCTTATAGGCGCAGGATTTATGGGGAAAGCCCATTCCATGGCATTCGCAACTATGCCCATGTGTTACTGGCCGGCACCGGCATTACCGGTGAGAGATCTTGTAATTGATATCGATAAAGATATTGCCGAAGAAGCTATGCTCCGTTTTGGATTCAGCAGATTCGGGACTGACTGGAAACAGGCTGTTACTGATCCATCAATAGATATAATTGATATAGCAACACCTAATGATATGCATCTGGAAATAGCCATTGAGGCATTTAAAAACGGTAAACATGTTTTCTGTGAAAAGCCGATAGCCAGAAATGTAGCAGAAGCTGAGCAGATGTACAATGCTGCGAAATCAAGTGGTGTTAAACATATGCTGGCATTTAACTACAGGAGAACACCGGGAGTTCTTCTGGCAAAAGAGATAATAGAAAAAGGGGAAATCGGGAGCATTCAGAGCTTTCGCGGGACCTATCATCAGGATTGGTCAGCGGCACAGTCAACTCCCATATCCTGGCGCTTTCAGAAAGATATATCCGGTTCCGGTGCCCTGGGAGATCTCGGGAGTCATGTTATCGATTTAGCCCGGTTTCTTGTTAGTGAAATTTCCCATGTTACAGGTTATTCCAATACCTTGATCGGGGAACGTCCCATCCGTTGTGGTGGTGTGGATACAATTGGAAATGTTCAGATCCAGGACCGAACACGTATGGCGACTGTAGATGTAGATGATGAAGTTTCATTCATCTGTAAGTTTAAAAATGGAGCTTCGGGCAGCATAGAAGCGACGCGGAATGCCTGGGGAAGAAATAACTTTATCACCCTGGAAATCTATGGGGATAAAGGCAGTATTTATTTTAATTATGAAAACCGTGATGAACTTCAGGTTTTTTATGCTGATGATCCGGTTAACAGAAGAGGATTTCGCACGATATATACTGGTCCTGCACATCCCGAAGGTTCGGCACTCTGGCCGATTCCCGCATTGGGAATCGGATATATAGATACCAAAATTATTGAGTGTCATGATTTTATACAGGCAATTATTGAGAATAAAGAAGTATCACCCAATTTTAAAGACGGTTTTGAAATTGCAAAAATATGTGATGCTGTTCAACGTTTGGAAGATGAAGGTTCGTGGCTTTCTATTTAAGGGAAGATCATCGGGCTGGAAATAATAACAGGCAGTTATATGGCAACTGTCTTAATTTAGAACAAGAGAGGTACTATATGGAACATGTTATAGAAATGAAGCATGTTATGAAATCTTTTAGCGGAGTCAATGTCCTGAATAATGTCTCTTTTGCTGTAAAAAAAGGTGAAGTACGAGCCCTGGTGGGTGGAAATGGTGCCGGAAAATCGACACTGATGAAGATTCTCACAGGTGTGTACTCCATTGATCAAGGTGAAATTAATGTTTTCGGAGAGCCTGTACATTTCAGGAACTTTTCTGAGGCGCGGACAGCAGGAATATCAATGATATTTCAGGAATTGAGTCTTATACCGAGTATGAGTGTGTCGGAAAATATTTTTCTAACTTGTGAACCTCTCCGAAATAGATTTCATATTGATAAAAAACAGCAGAAGAAGCAAACTCTGGATCTTATGAAATCATTAAGCGTAGAGGTGAATCCCAGTGATCTTGTCAGCGATATTACTGTAGGGAATTCTCAGCTTGTTGAGATTGCCAAAGCTCTGGCAATGGAAGCAAAGGTCCTGATCATGGATGAGCCGACGGCTTCGTTATCCGATAGGGAGACTGATATTCTATTTGATCTAATTGGAAAATTGAAAGCGGAAGGTGTAACCATTATTTACATTTCTCACAGGATGGGAGAGATATTTAAGGTCGCCGATTCTATCACAGTACTGAAGGATGGAAGCACTGTGTCTACCAGGGATGCGGCAGATACAGACATTAAACAGGTTATTGCCGATATGATAGGGCGGGAAGCCGGTGAGGAATACCGGTATAAACCCCGAACTGTCGGAAAGGAACTGCTTTTCTCTGTTAAGGGAATGAAAGTGGATACACCGGTTTATGTAGATTCAACAGATATCGATGTGTATAAGGGTGAGATTCTTGGACTGGCTGGTCTTATGGGTAGCGGTAGAACTGAGATCCTCGAAACTATCTTTGGATTAAATTCAGGAAAAAACAGTATAAGCATAAATGGTAATAATTATACAATCGGTTCTGTTACTGATGCTGTACAGGCAGGTATAGCTCTGGTTCCCGATGATCGGAGGAAAAAAGGACTAGTACTTGATCATAGTATAAAAGAAAATCTACTACTGCCAGCACTTAAGAAAATCAGCAGAAACGGTAGCATTAGAAATGATATTGTTTCTGATTTTGCTCGTACTGCAGTTAGTGATTACGATGTTAAAACACCGGGAATTAATAAGCAGATCAGCTTGTTGTCGGGTGGAAACCAGCAGAAAGTCGTTCTGGCCAAGTGGTTAAGTCTGAATCCTGATCTTCTGCTTCTCGATGAACCCACAGCGGGAGTCGATATCGGAGCTAAAGTGGAAATAGTGGAAATGATACGACAGTATGCGGATTCCGGTAAAGCGGTCATTGTTGTTTCATCGGAAATCCACGAATTGATGGCTATGTGCGACCGCATCATGGTTATGCATAAAGGAAGAATTACAAAAGAGATACAAAATAGTAAAGATTTGGAAGAAGAGAGGTTACAATATGAAATCCAACACGAAAACTAATGAAATGACAAATGGGAGAATCCCTTTGAGACCGGGCATTACCGATACTTTCAAAGAGATTAACTGGAACAAATACATTGTTTATATCGCTTTTGTAGGAGTGTTTCTATTTTTTGCGATACTGCTTCAGGACCGTGGATTTCTCCGTATGTCTAATATCCTGAATATAACCCGGCAGACCGCTATGATTTCAATCATGGCTATAGCCATGACTTTTGTTATCGCAACCGGCCAGATCGACTTGTCCATAGGTTCGGTGACAGCGATTTCGTCATTGATAACAGCACTGGTATTGAATTCGACCCAAAGCATATTGCTGAGCGTACTTGTAGGATTAGGTATGGGATTTTTTATCGGAGCAATCAGTGGAGTCATTATAACAAGACTGAATATCCCCTCATTTCTGGTTACTCTTGGAATGATGAGTATTGCTAAGGGTTTTGCCATGTGGATTACCAATACCGCTTCAGTGCCAATCCTGAATGACCGTTTTAATTTTATATTCGGAACCGGTGATATTTTTGGTTTCCCCATTCTCTTTGTATGGACCATTGTCTTTGCTATCATCGGTCATTATGCATTGACATATACTCCCTATGGAAAAAAAGTCCTGGCAACTGGTGGTAATGAGCAGGCTGCAAAATATACAGGAGTAAACACAAAGAATATTAAGTTTCTTGTACTGTCCATATCGGGAATGGCAGCAGGTCTTGCTGGGATTCTCTACGCTGGCCGAATGCAGGCCGGTCGATACACATATGGTGAGGGAGATGAATTGTCTGTAATCGCTGCTGTCATTATCGGCGGGACTGCCATGACCGGAGGAAAAGGATCAGTCATCGGTGCCATTGTCGGTTCCATGCTGATGGGTGTTATCAATAATGGTTTAATCATAGCAGGTTTAAGTGTCAGTCAACAGATGATAATTCGTGGATTCATAATTATTCTTGCTGTTGCAGTCGGTAGTAAGCAAAAAAAATAAGGAGCCGGAAATGATAGAAGTAGGTTATTTATCGGCAATACTGCCGGAATATAATTTTGAGCAGGTCATGAATTTCGCAAAAACCAGTGGATTCAAACATGTTGAGCTGGCCTGCTGGCCTGTGGGGAAAGCGGAGCGTCGTTATGCCGGTGTCAGTCATCTTGATGTCTCTACCTTAAAAGAGAGCATCAAAAGGGATATTCTAAATATTATTTCTTCGACGGTTCCTGTTTCGGCACTGGCTTATTATCCGAATGTTCTGGCAGATGATGAGAGTCAGTCTCTACCGGCTATAGAACATCTTAAGCAGTTAATAATTGCCGCTTCATTCCTGGGAATCAGCCGGGTAAACACCTTCATTGGTAGAGAACATAGTAGAGATGTTGAGTACAATTTTGGCCGATTCAAAGAGGTTTGGCCGGATATCATTCAATTCGCCGAGCAGCATCGCGTCAGAATATGTATCGAAAACTGTCCTATGTATTTTTCTTCTGATGAATGGCCCGGCGGGAAAAACCTGGCAACGACACCGAATATGTGGGATCGCATGTTTACTGAAATCCCATCAGATTCATTCGGATTGAATTATGATCCGTCACATATGGTCTGGCAGCAGATGGATTATATTCAGCCTCTGTATGATTTCAGTGAGAAATTATTTCAGATTCATATTAAGGACTTAAAGATTCTGAAGCATAAACTGAACAAGGTGGGAATTATGGCACATCCGCTGGAGTACTGTTCACCGAAATTGCCCGGTTTGGGCGACATCGACTGGTCTGCCTTTTTCAGTGCCCTCAATTCCATCGGTTACGATGGGCCGGCAATTATTGAGGTTGAAGACAAGGCCTATGAAGGTTCTGATGATGATGTTCTCGCTTCGCTCCATCAGAGTCTTCGTTATGTAAAACAGTTTGTATCATAAATAATATAAAGCTAAAGTAGTTTAAATTTTAAGAACTAATTTCAGGAGGAACTCAAATGACAAAATTAAATGTAGGATTAGTGGGTGCAGGATTTATGGGAAAAGCGCATGTTGTTGCCTATTCGAATATGCCGAAATTTTTCTGGCCGGCCCCAGCCGTACCGGTACTTAAAACCGTTTGCGATATTGTACCGGAAATTGCAGCAGATGCAAAAGAAAGGTTTGGATTTCAGCAGTCCTGTACAGACTGGAGGGATATAATCAATGATCCCGATATTCACGTTGTCAGTGTCTGCACACCAAACAATGCTCATGAGGAAATAGCAGTTGCCGCGCTTAAAGCCGGAAAACATGTTCTCTGCGAAAAACCGATTGCCAATACCAGAAAAGCATCTGAAGCTATGGCTGCAGCAGCGGAATCGGTAAAAAAAGATGATATCATAAGTATGTGCGCCTATCAGTACAGAAGAATTCCGGCGGTTTTACGAGCCAAGCAGATTATTGATGAAGGTTCAATCGGTAAGATTCTAAATGTTCGTGCGACATATCTTCAGAGCTGGTCGGCTGATCCGAACTCACCCTTATCCTGGCGTTTTCAGAAAGAAGTTGCCGGTGCGGGAACATTAGGAGATATTGCGACCCATGTTATCGATCTGTCACAGTACCTGGCCGGAGATATTAAAGAGGTTGTTTCTTCCCTTAAAACATACATAAAAGAAAGACCTGTACAGGAAGGTGGAGTAGACCTTCTCGGAACAGTGAAACTGAATGATGATGCTAAAAAGGAAGCTGTAGATGTTGATGATGAAACATCATTCCTGGTTAAATTTGAAAGTGGCGCTGTCGGTAGTATTGAGGCTACCAGAAATGCCTGGGGGAGAAACAATTTTATTACACTGGAAGTACATGGTACAGAGGGTTCTATTTTCTTTAACTATGAAAGACTAAATGAATTACAGGTATGTTTTGCCAAGGATCCCGATAATAACCGTGGATTCAAAACAATTTATACAGGACCTGCTCATTTCTATGGAGAAGTAACCTGGAATATTCCGGGAATGAACATTGGATATGGTGAGCTGAAAACAATAGAAATATATGAGTTTATCCGATCAATTGTAGAAAAGGATCAGCCTTCTACAAGATTTGAAGTTGGTAATCAGGTACATAAAGTCTGTGATGCCGTTTCAAAATCAGCACAGAGTGAAAATTGGGAAATAGTGCAATAGCACTGTCCTGAATATACAGGAACTCGCGCACTACGGTTGCTCCTTATCCGTGGTGCGCTTTTTTTATTTACCTGCAGTAAAGATAACCTTGTATTTACATATGTTTAAGGTTGTAGGCAATTTCCTCAGCGAATGAACAAGTGTTCATTGCATGTGTTCAGATTATGAACAAATCATCCGGTTAGCATGATGAAATATAATTTAAAAAAAACAAATAAATAAATCTGGAATATCGTAGGATTGTTTTTAATTCCTTTTGTTGTATACGTTTATATGTTGCTATTTTATTGTTTATTCGCTGTTGGACTATAACGATAAGTGTCCAGTTTAAATATGGCACAATTTATGCAACATATTCTGCAATAGTTCAAAAGGAATTGAACAGTCATGATTTTTTAGAAATCTGTCATAAGTAAAAATGGAAAAATGAGAGGAATATGATGCATATAGACAATCCAAAATTTGAAAGGTTATTTTCAGGATTTTCAATCAGAAACTTACATATAAAAAACAGGATAGTTTTTCTTCCCCACTATACAGCTTTTGCTGAAGTCACTGGTCTGCCAAGTGAAATAGAAACTTATTATTATACAGAGCGGGCAAAAGGTGGTGCAGGTCTGATTATAACGGGAAACTATGCCGTATCTCCCATCGGGCAGATGCATAGAACCTTTATCAATGCATCGGACAAACGATGTATCCCCAACTTCACAAAAACAGTAGAGAACTGTCATAAATATGGTGCAAAGGTTATTGGTCAGTTGTCACATGCCGGAGCGACTAAAGTTGAGCAGCCCCGCAGCAACTGTCTGGCTCCTTCTCAGGTTGTGGAAAAGAGCACCAGCACTTATACAACGAAGATTACAAAGAGTGAAATACTTAGAACAATCGGTGAGTTTGAAACAGCTTCTGAGACTTTGGCAGAAAGCGGATTCGACGGAGTAGAAGTAAAAGTTGCCCATGACGGTTTACTCAGGATATTTCTCAGTCCCTACTACAACAGAAGAACCGATGAGTATGGTGGCTCTTTTGAGAATAAAATGCGGATTATTCATGAAGTCTTTGTGGCTATCAGAAAAACAATTGGCTCGGATATGGTACTGGGAGTGCGTCTTTCTGTAGATGAATTTGAAGATGATGGCTTTGATCTTGATACTGGTGTTAGGGTTGCAAGATACATGTCGGAGCACAAACTGGTTGATTACATAAGCTGTGATGCCGGTACGTGGAATACTTTTATCATGCAGATCCCACCCATGAGCATCCCTCTGGGATATGGAGAATACCTGTCAGCTGCAGTCAGAAAAGTAGTTGATATTCCAGTAGTAGCCTTTGGGCGTATCAATGATCCGGTCCAGGCGGAGCAGATTCTGGAAAACGGCAGTGCGGATCTAATCGGTATGGCTAGACAGCTTCTGTGCGATCCGGAAACACCAAATAAATCAGAGAAAGGTTTGATCGATGACATTAAAAAATGTATCGGTTGTGAAGAGGGCTGTATAGGACA
>JAEINM010000104.1 GCA_016342385.1 Spirochaetaceae bacterium
TGAACCGGTTCATCCATGGGGCAGCCGATGATAATTTTATATCCTATCTGGAAGATATGGAAAAACTGAATGGAATGCTCAATCATAGAGTTCTTCAGGAAAATACCATTGAGGCTCGCAAATTCAGTGAAAAAAAGCAGATCCTTTTTAAAAAAATGGTAGAAAAGTATCCTGCAATGACCCAATTAAAGAAACAGTATAATCTTCAATTCAGCTAAGGGCTATTCCTCCGGTTCTTCTTCAATAATAATGGAATAAACTGCCGGGGTATTAATCATAGGATCAGACGGCAGGGCATACCGATGAAATGATTCATCAATATTTCCATCGGCTGTCAATCTGAGAATCCCATTGGCTCTTCCATCATAAAATTGTCCTGCTACGAGGATTTTCCCGTTGGCCTGAATTTGAATATCATAAATTTGCGGAGTATTCATATCATCACTTATTTCCGGATTAAAGGTGGGATCTATCATCCCGTTGGATGTTATGCGCATGATTCCCTTGTGTTCGTTATTATTGATATCCTTTATTCCGGAAAAAGAGCCTCCCAAATAGATGAATCCTTTACTATCTGTCGCTATTGTATAAACATTATCAAAATATAGAGAATATGACTCGGCATCTCTGCTTAATTCCACATCATGAAATCTACTGTTAAAGGCTGAATCTGAAACAAACTGTGTTCCATTAAAGACGTATTTTCTCAAGACCCCCCAGAGCGTATTCCCCACTGGAGGAGAAGGAGCATTATAATCTTGCCCCCCTATGAACAATTCTATCACTCCATCATTATCAGAAAGTTCAATATCAAATATTTCAGTAATAATCAGAGGATCATCGGGAGAATCCAATAAAAAACTGCCGGGAGGAAATATCTCATCGGTGGTCATATTAACGACAACAAATCCCTGATAAAAATCAGGTAATGCATTCACAGAACTAAAATGACCTGCAACCAAAAGAATATTTTCTTCAGCTATATAAAACAAATCGTTAACTGTAGAATCTAATACCAAGCCACCATCTACAGTCCCTACCGAATCCAACACAGTAAACCTGTTAATCCAGGGACCTCCAGAATCATAAAAATCGCCACCGATAACCAGAGAATTATCATTCAATAATTGAATGGAATATATGGATGAAGACAGAGTCGGATCATTAGCCGGAATATAGAGTGAATCGTGGGAAAGTGATGCTCCGTCATAGTTAAACCGCATGAGCATTTTGTATTTATCATCAAATGATGTATATGCAGAAGTAGAGGCATATCCCTGAAAATTACCAGCGACATAGAGTGTATCGGCTGTCAGTTCCATATCATGGATACCCCAATAACCTGAACCATCTCCATATATACCATAGGTTGTATAATCCAGAGCTCCTTCTATAAACTCGCCATTCCCGTCGAGCACAGCAAGTGCCTCATGATCGACCCCATTATAGTTATACTTGAAATATCCACCGATGATTATCTTCTGAGGATCGCGTTGAGAATTAAAATCATTATTCTCCCTTACAGATTCCAGAATTTTCCCGGCATCATGAAAAATATCATCACAGGAGAGTATAACCAGGGAGAGAATGAGCAGAATAAATAAATATGTAATTTTCTTTCCTTTCATATTTCCATTATAGTACATAGTAACTTAAAATACACCCTCTAGAGACCGAATCCCAGCCCCAGAGTCATGATACTGAATATTCCCGATTTTTCTATCAGTCCCGTATACATAACATTCCCCTGAATAAGAAAACCACCCTTCAGGTAGAATTTGACCCGGACCCCGCCTTCAAACATAGGGGAGACTGAATTATCACCAAGCCATCCATTGATTCTGGCTCTGGTGAAACCCAGACCTCCCTTTACAACGGGAGTAATGTACAATCCTTCAATAATTCTGAAGTTATAGGAAACCACTCCATATAGAGGTAATATGGTAAAACCTCCTACCACCGGCGGACCATCACCCTCTTCTATTTCAGATTTAAATCCGTAATAACCGGCCTCCAGTCCAAAAGAAAGGTGTATGGGCAGAGTATACTGGAAAGTTATTGTCTCTCCAAAACCGAATCCCCCTTCGGGAAGAGAAAGACCGAAAACCAGCTGGTTATCCAGAAAAAGATGGAATTGACCCGGAAGCTTTTTTGTGGGAGATACTGCATCAGCAGAAATCTCCTCTTCAATGACAGGAGGATCGTTTTCCTGGGCAAAGAAAGAGACCTGCAGGAACAGCAATAATAATAATGTAATCCATTTATTAATCATCTATTGCCCCTCCTAGAGACTGTTCAATCTGATTTATCATCTCTGTCATAGCATCATTACCGCGGTATTGTCCTTTTTTAACATTGAGCAGCTGTTTCTTTTCCCGTTCAGTCTCCAGACTGTTCAAATCATATAATAGAGAAACAGCTTCATACAGCCCGATTTCGGTTCCGGCTGTTATGTATACGCTGCTGAAAGACCGTAGATACTCACTGATTCCCGGCATAACATCTTCCACAGAATCCTCTTCAAAAAAGTCGTACAGGGCATTGATAGTAGCCGCATCACCCTGAATATTATTTTCAAGATTTTCCGCCATTAATTCAAAATCCGTATAGCTTTTGTTCAGTCTGTTGAGTTGAGCTTTTAAAGTTGTCAGCTCTGCCATGTCCCGGTCGATAAGTTTACTATCATCACTATCGGTAATAACCCTGCTTTTTTCACTTTCCAGTTCTAAACGCAACTCCTCAAGTCGCTGTTCATAAGTGGAAATTTCATCGGTCTGTTTTTCCAGTTGATCTTTAAGTGCAACGACCTCAGTTCGTTCCAATTCCAGTTTATCGTTCATTGAAGCAAGTTCGGCGTCTTTGCTCTGAATATCTTCATTAAGAGATGTCATATCCCCTTCACTTCCCAGAATTTTATCGCTATAGGATTCCAGTTCAAGAGCTTTGGCGGCCAGTTCATTTTTCAGATCTGAGATTGTGTTAAGAGAACGCTCCTTCTCCTCCTGTAAATTCTGCAAATCGTTTGACATACTATTTATGGTTTCCTGAAATGGTGCGACTGCAATGTTTTTTTCCGCACTCAGCATTTTCTGAGCAGCTTCATCAAGATTCTCGAACCCCGTAGCATCAAGGGCTTTTTTGTATGCCTCTATGGCTCCCGGAAAATTTCCTGAATCATAGGTCCTGTCAGCTGCTGTCAATAGACTGGAAACTCCCGCCCTTCTTTCACGATTCTCTTTCTGCAGAAGGTCAAATCGGTTCTGAATATCAGCGAGCTGTTCATACCCCTGTTCAATTTCCGACTCCATGGCGTCGAGAAAAAACCTATGGCTTCTATTTATTTCCGGAATTTTCTCCAGAGCACTGCGGTACATTAAATCAGCCATTTCACTGTTGCCCACTGCAAGCTGCTGATCGGCATTCTGTACTATCTGCTGAATCTCTTTTAAGCGGTCTGCCGCATCGATAAGAGACATAGTATCCAATTCCCCTGCCGTATCACCCTGTGTCGCTTCTATCAGTTTTGAGAGAGAATCTATAACAAACAGATCAACTTCCCTTCTTTTGGTGATACCCGACAGGTTAATCACAGACTCATCATAAAGATAATTCTCCAGATTTTTTAGTTCTCTGGAAGCACTGTCCAGTTCTCCTGTCACTATCTTATCTTCAATTGTTTTATAAAATCCCAGTATCTGATTTTCTACCAGACTCTCCTGTTCTCTCTGATCATTCAGTCTCTGGATCTCTTTTTGAGCTTCAGTTTTTTCAGTCTCCAGTTCTATTGTTCTAGCTTCCATCCGGGCTGTCAATTCGGCTTCTCTATTCTGTGCCTCGGTCTCTATGCGTTTTCTTTCTTCATTGACAGAAACCAGTTTACTGTTGTATTCATTCTGCAACTGGTTGAGGCTAGATTCCAGTTCAATTTTTTCCAGCGCCGCTTCTTCTCGAAAACCTTCCAGTTCCTGTTCAAATATAGCCGCCTGTTCCAGCTCCAGTCGGGCAATCTGCTGATCAATCTGTTCTACAGACATTCCCTGTAATTGCAGCTTCTCCCGTTCCGCCGCTATAGCGTCTTCCAGTTCTCTCTGCAAAGCGACTTCCCGTTCACTGATTTTACTGTTCATATCCTGTTCCAGAGCTTCTCGTTCCGATTCAATTTTCTGCATATTGGCCTGAATTTCAGTAATCTCATTCTCTTTTTCAGCCAGTCTCTGTTCTGTTTCTTTTTTTATCTCTTTTATCAGATTCCCTTCGGCAGACTGCTGTTCAGTAGATGCCACAACCATCTCCTGATCTTTCACATCAAAATAATACTTGGTGGCAAATATTCCACCACCCAGTATGACTACAGCTGCAAGATTAACCAGCAGAGGGAAAAGAACACCATTTCTGGCGGCGTTTATGCGAAAGAGATCCGGAGTGACATTTATCCTGCTCTGTCCGGTTAAGCGGTCGATCTCCTTACTTATCTCCTGGTGTTCTTCACTGGAGATAATAGAGTCTCCTTTCACAGCAGAAACCGGGGGAGATTGTTTAATAATACTATTTTCAGCTAATTTTAGTAATTCTTTCATTAATCGGGAACTCTCTCCTTGATCAGTTTTCCGAGACTCTCTTTGTAGTAATAAAAATACTCACCACCATAATCAATTGTACAGATGTTCCTGAATTCAAAATTTCCATCTATTGTTTTCTGCAGAGTGCCGTTAAAAGAGAGCAGATTATATTCACCACTATAAGTGGAAACAAATAAGCCATTGCTGTAGATTGTTAGTCTCTGAAAATCCAGATTAGAATCAGTTAGTAATAGTAGAGGGACTCTAGGGCTTAGTGGAGCTACACCTGTGACATGACCAAATAGCTCCTCTTTTGTTATTCTATAGAGATTCCCCGGACTTTCGCCGAGATAAATACTTTGGTCCTCAGGACTCGGTGTCATAAAACAATAATTCAAGGGATCCCCGTTTACACCGTCAGGCATTTGAACCCCACCGAGATAATTCCAGTCCTCATCGTAATAGGAGACAGTACCCATGTAATCCACTTTAACGTAGTAATTGATCCCCTCTTGAGTCCAGCGGTAAATCAGAGTGTTGTTCTTTAATCCTGGAACCGGGACAAAATCCAATGTATCAGTTGTCCCGTCCATCTGAATCCTGCTCTGTCCGATAACAAAATTCCCGTCGTGCTCTATAAATGCCACACCATCTGTTGATGCACCATCCTTTCCGTCTTCCAGATATCCGCGGAGATTTAGAGACAGATCAAAAATCAGGACTCTAATAATGGCATTAAAATCATAATTGCCTAAAACCAGTATCAGATACTCATCACCGAGGTCATTTTCTATGATATAAAAATTGCGGACTTCACTGTTACCAATGATTTCGCTGAGATCTTCAGACATTGTACTATTAAAAACAGAGGCTCCGAAAAAAGAACAGGAACTGAAGAAGAGAACCATAAAAGCAATAAAACTTATTTTTTTTACCATTTTCTCAATACTCCCAGAGTTATAACAGGGACATTGACTTCAGAAAGAAAAAGTTTCCCATCAAACAGATTATTATCACCCAGTTCTATACCAAACCGCAGCTCTGGTCTTAAATAATAAGACCAGTCATCAAAGTTTAATTCCAGAGTTATGTTCAAAGCATTAATGTAAAAATCCGTATATACACCGCCCCGGTCTAAAGGATATGAAAGGATAATGCCCAAACCGGTTGAAACATTTACTCTAAAGAGACTTTCCGGTCCGAATCCGATATATATTCCCGCTAGAAATCTGAAATCACTATGGGTCATTTCATTTCCATAGGGTGAGGAAAAATCCTTCTGCAGATAAAAATAACTGTCAAAGCTCAGAAACATCCAATCAGGTACAGGATAGAACCTTATACCTGAACCAGCTCCCATCAACTGAGGGAAAGTATAGTTGAATTCCAGTGCCAGACTCTTGACTTCTTTTAAATCAGAAAGAGGGACCGCTGTTTTTTCCCTGCCGAGGTAGATATACTGATCTGCTTCTCGATATCCCTTCAATTTTTTGGTTATCAGTAGTTTCGTACCAATGTCAAATTCTCTGTCCGTTACATTTAAAATAGAAAAAGTTATCTCGCCAAGCAATTCGCCATCGGGCATATAAATTTCCATGCCCTCCTGGTTGGAAATGAAAGTTATCTTTCGGACTTTAAGCTCTTGTGGAATTGAGTCAATTCCGTATTCTCCAGTCAGTTTTTTTACAATCTGAGCAATTGAGGAATTGATCATGATGTAGCCTGTTACCGAGGACCGGCTTACTTTTTCCGATTCAATGCCCCAGGCTGTAATGACGAATTCAAGAAAAGTCGTTTTATCTATAGCCGAAACAGTAATGACTACCGGGACATCGGCGGCTCTACCCAGCTCAAGAGCTGTAACCTCTTCAATTAATTGTCTGCTGCCAAGACCTTTATCTCTTATGGCAGAGGCTACAAATGAATCATCCCTGTATTCCAGATTCACCCGTTCAAGTTCTTCGGTTAACTGTTTTTGAATCTGATCACTTATTTCAGTACGGAGCTTTTCATCTTCAATTTCAAAATAATCGAGCACAAGCACGGCAGATTGAGAGTATACGGTTAGAGAAAAGAGTATAAAATAAAATATTATAACCAGGTATTTCTTAATGTTCATACATCCCCTTCTACAGACAAATATACCACTTCATTTCGTTTTCATCACCTTTACACCACCCCAGTCTTCCGGTGGGGGATTTATGATATAATCTGAGCATCGCTCAGAAATAATGGCAGAAACTTTGTCTCCCGGAATTAACAACCGGACCTCTTCAAAGCAGGCAATACCCTCTTTAAATCGCCTATTGATATAACAGTCCATTCCTCTGCTATGGATCTCCCAGGCTTTTTTCTCTTTATCATCGAGTTTTTTTACGGCAGAATAAATCTTTACCCCTTGAGTTTTACCTTTAACCGCTACAGTATCGAGAAAACGACAGGGGATTTTTTCTTTAACCTCGTCATAAAGGGTTTCAGAGATTATCAGATCCTGGCCATATTCTTTTGTTAGGCCTTCAAGACGGGACGCAAGATTCACCGCATCTCCGATAACCGTATAATCCATCTTTTTTTCTGTTCCGATATTTCCCACAGTCACTTCGCCATAATTAACACCTATACCTGTTTTAAATTCCGGTTTGCCCATTTCAATCTGCTGCTTATTAAAGCGATGAATTCCATCTACCATTTCCAGTGCGGCGTAAACTGAATTTAATGTGTCATCTTCATAGGCAACAGGAGCTCCGAAAAAAGCCATGATAGCGTCTCCTATGTATTTATCCACAATACCATTTTTATCCATTATAATATCAACCATAATATCAAAATAGCGATTAAGAGAATTAACCAGGTCATCGGGAGCAAGTCTTTCTGAAATTGATGTAAAAGAACGTATATCGGAAAAAAGAATCGACAAATGTCTGTTATTACCAATGAGCATGGATTCGGGATTGGCAAAAAGGCTGTCAATTAAATCCTGAGGAACATATTTTTCAAACATATTCCGGATTTTTCTCTCTTTTTTTCTGGCGATTACCGCCTCCATAGCAAATTCTTTGATCTTAGTGTAAGCTCCCTCCAGTTCTTCAGACATAATATTGAATGTATGGGCAAGATCACCTGTCTCATCATTAAACTCCACTTTTACTCTTCGTGACAGATCATTATCGGCGATAATGGACTTCATTGTATCGACGACATTATTGAGAGGCTTAGTTAATATCTGAGAAAGCCAGGCCAGCATTATAACGGCAATAAAAACACCGGCAGCGATAATTATTATCGTCTGTGTGGTAATTCTGTTCACAGAGAAATAAAAGGTATCTCTTTCTTCTGTTAAAAAAAGAAACCAGCCGAAAGGTTCAAACCAAAATCCCTTCCCGACCCTCTCGACTCCTCCCAGAGTGATGTCCTGCATTTCACGGGACTGCTTTTCAATGAGCCCTTTAATCTGCTTCATTTCAGCCGGTAAGATTGAAATATCACCCGTCTGCATCTCCAGTATACCATCTATATTAAAAGCCAGAATTAATTCCGTATTACTTCGTATTATACTGTAGGCAAAAGCCTCAACCCCTGCTTTTGTAGCTTCAACCATATCAGTACGGTCTGTAAAATTATTATCGACCAGGAGTTTCCATTGATTTTCTGTATATTTTTCAATCTCTTCCGCTTTAAAACCGAGAAAATTTCTGGCTATTTCAGAAATCCCCGATGTGGAAGCAAAATAGGCACTGAATCCGGCTAATGTAAGAGTCACAATTATTAGCGGAAGAACAATGGAGATAATTTTCGCTCTGATTCTCATTTGATCCCTTTCTAATATATATATCGGCAAAATGCCCATATAAAACCTTAAAAATTGAGGCTACACTTTATATTATAGGGTAAAGGAATGAGAATTTAAGTAGTAGAGTGATTTTTGATAAAAAACACATTCTCAATTCTCATTAGGCTTCTTCCCTAATTTTACCTATCACCATCTAGATCCGCCAGCTGACGGAATCCTCCGCTCCAGTATTCATCACCATAAGAGACAAAAAGCTGTTCATTGGCTTCAATGTCCCTATTGGCGATAAAAAAAATAAGCCACTGACCCTTGTGCAGAGTGTGTTCTACATCGAGATTGTAATCTTTATGATGATTGACAAAGCGCAGTTCATTCCCCTCAAGCCGTCCATTAATCTCAAGAGTGACCGAACCGGTGTCATCGGGATAATCCCAAGAAAAATCAGTTTCATAGGATCCGTCAGGAAAGACCTCAGTCTGCTCTTCACTGATTCTGATGACTCCTGTGTACTCACCGATAAACTCTCCCTTTGCAAGGTTTACCGCGGCAAAGAGGCCATACCCTATAGAATCGCTGATTTTCCGGATATAAACCGGAGCAATCCGGCATTGATCAATCTCAGATCCATACCGCTTATCCAATTCCAGGAATTCAGGTTTGTTCGCTTTATAATAGGGACTTTTATAAAAATTCTTTCTAAGTAGAGGCTTCCATTCTATTCGACTTCTTTTTAAGTATACAATATTTTTTTCCCGGAAAAACCCTAGGATTTCATCTCTCCCTGAGATACATTTTTCATTCATATAAAAATTTTAGTTTCCATTAATGCTAAATAAAATTCCTTTTTACCGATTCTTCAGTAATCTTTTTATTCCAATAATTATAATTGAGGAAAGAGTGTTTCATTTTCTGGTCATCAAACCTGCCGGCTCTGGACTGCAGCAGTTTGACAGAATTGGACAGTATTTTCAGTCTCTTTTCATCATCATTAAAAGAGTCCGGTAAAATGGATGAATAAAGATAGAAATATTTATAGAAATAATGACTGGGATTTTGCATGTTGTACCGGCTGGTTAATTCAGAAAAACCCATAACCGCATTATTTAGTTTTCCTGAAAGTCCTGTGAGAAAAAGTTTGAAAGCTTGTATTTGATTCATCAAAACATCAGTCTCACCATCTCTGGGAAGGGAATACCCCTCTATCGATGAAAACCCATCGCACCAAAGTGGAGTTTCTCCGGGAATGTTGTCTATACGCTGATAGTGAATCCCGGCACTCTTTATATATTCCAGAGCTTTATCTTCCCTCCGCCCGAAATAGGCCGCTTCTGAGAGAAAAAAGAGTGATTCATCTGTTTGTTCCAGGGTTTTAAGTATTTCAATTCCATCTTTATAACGTTCATTATAGATTAGTGATCTCGCAATCCATCGTTTCATCAGCTCTCCGGCCTTTTCAATACCATACTTCTGAGTAATACCAATTCCCTCTTTATAGAGATCTTCACAATCTCTATAACGCCCGAGATCAAAGAGAATACGGCCCTTAAGATGAATGAGCATAATCTGCCACTCTCTTCTCCCGGCCTTTTCTGCAACGGACAGAATATCATTAACCCCCCGGAGGGCCATAGGAATATTCCCGAAGATAAAATCTGAAAGAGATTTAAAAAATGAACTGCGGATCTGACAGAGAAGATCCCTGGATTGAAAACTGGCTCTCCGGGAGATCTCAAAATAATCCTGAGAAGTTCTGATTTTTCCCTGACCGAGCAGTGCTATTGCCAGTTCAATATTAGCCTTTGCCTCTCCGGCACTGTCTCCGGACTGCTGGAAACCGAATAAAGCCTCTTTCGCCAGATTCAACCCCCGGCTGTAATCTCCCAGACTATTCATATAAATGGAATACTGCAGCGATGCATGAGAAGAATAGGCTGATTTTTTGTGGACCTTAAGAATCTCATTTTCGCTGATTATTCTCTGAACTTCCCGATAATTTTCATCCAAAAGAGCAGATCTCATCTTTCCGGCAAAAATAATATTTTTTAGCGCATCATTCTCTCCAATGGATAAACTGCTTTTATCATAATAGTCTTCTGATAAGTAATAATTGGCTAATGATGATTGTTTATTATTCAGAAATCTATCGAGTAAAACCATATAGACCTGAAGACTTTTACCGGTCTGTCCATACTGTAGAATAATTCTGAAGAGATTCTCTATATTCAGCTGGTTCCCCTTTTCCCACATGGAAAAGAGATGATTGGTAAAACTATTGGTCAGATCGTCTACAGTCTCATTAATTTTATATTTCAACAATTTTTCCAATTCCGGAAATATTGGTTTTGGATACTCGACTCCCTCAATAAGATGTAATAGATAGAGATGTTCCATTCTCTCTTTTATTTTTATACTGCCAGACTCTCGCATTTCAAAAAAATCAAAATAATCTTCTTTGGGAATCAGACCTTTGGAGATATGAATAAGATACAGCAGAGTCAGTG
>JAEINM010000105.1 GCA_016342385.1 Spirochaetaceae bacterium
ATACGGGGCGAGTCCTTTTTAACGAACTCAAGAGATAAGATACTGATTAGGAAAAACAACAAACTCAAAAGAGTCACATAGGTAAAGAGAACCGCTGTTTTGCTCAGAAAGATAACGGTCCTGGAAACCGGTCTTGTAAAGAGAAATTCCGCTGTTTTTTCCGCTTCTTCTTTGGCCAGGAGATTCCCTGCCAGAATCGAGGCAAAAATACACCCTAAAACAACGTTGTAAATAGAATTATAGGTAACATAGAAGCCCATGAGACTGCCGAGACTCGACACATCAGCACCAAATGCCGCCAGCATTCCCTTCATCATGGGATTTTCAAATAGGGCTTCCATTTGATTCAGAAGGCCATCCTGATTAATGGCCGGATAGAAGAGCATTCCGAAAAACAGCATCCCGCAGATTGATGCAGTCCATATGGTAAAGGATTTCAGATTCCGTCTCATTTCCATTTTGTATATATTCCAGTTCATCTTATTCTCCTGTATCGCTGTAATAATGCATAAAAATTTCTTCCAGACTGGGATCCTCCAGAACGGCGTCTTCCAGGGGAAGACCGGCCAGCTGCTTCATCAGATCCCGGACATCTCCCGAATACAACCCTTCGACGCCCCGCTTTGTAAAGACTAATTCTGTAACGTCTTTCAGATCAGATTCAGATATTGTTTTTCCTCTTTGTAATATGATCCTGAATCTCTTTAGATAGAGTTTTCTCAGCTCGTTGATTTCACTAATATTGACAATTTTTCCCTCTTTGATTATGGCCACCCTGGTGCAGAGCCGTTCCACTTCGGATAATGTGTGAGAGGAAAAAAAGATAGTGCATCCTCTCTCCTGTTCCTCTCTGAGTATTTCATAGAATCTAGATTGGATCAGGGGATCAAGGCCGCTGGTAGGCTCATCGAGGATCAGGAGCTCTGGTCTGTGGATAAGAGCCTGCAGGAGAGCCACTTTTTTCCTGTTCCCCAGCGAAAGGTCACTGATTTGTCTCTTCAGGTCGAGTTTAAGCCGTTCGCTATATTCTCCTATTCTTTTCCATCCTCCGTCTCCGTAAAAACCGGCAGAGTAGTTCAGAAGCTGATGAACTGTAAGCCCGTCGTAATAATTGAGTTCCGAGGGGACAAAGCCGATTTTTTTTCTCAAAGAGGCACCATTTTTTAATCCCTCCTCTCCAAAGAGTCTCACTTCTCCCCTGTCGGGGTGGATCAGTCCCAGAATCGACCGTATTGTTGTCGATTTCCCCGCTCCATTGGGGCCTATAAAACCATAGATTTCACCCTGAAATACTTGCAGGTTGACATCCAGGGCCCCACGGGATTTGCCATAGTATTTTGTCAGATTTTTTGTCTCCAATATGGGGACTCTTTTCTGATCTGTCATTCAAAACTCCTTGTTCCCATATGACCATCTTGTTCTTTACGGTCATAGGAAGGGTAAAAAATTATTCTTTAATTAAACGTTCAATACTTGCATCGAGTAGAAAATCCACAACTTCGGAGAATTTACTCTCACCAATATCCTTTTTGTGAAGAAACAGAAAGAAAATAGATCTGAGTACACCAGCAATCAGTTCGGGGTCATCTACTTTCAGTTTTCCTTTGGCTCTCCATGTCTCAACGAGCTGTGAGGCAAAATCCACATCGGCATCCATGGCTTCTTTCAGCTGTTGGGGTGTAAATCTCTGCCAGAGGTATTCAAATTCCTCTTTCCCCAGAAGCCTTCTGACAAAAGGATCAGTCTCAACCTGTTCCAATATGGACTTCATTAGGTTTTTAAGTATTTCCCGATCGTTCTGCTTTTCCTGAGACAGTATCTGAAACATCTGGTGATGCTGTTGTGTTTCATAATCTCTGATAACAGCAAAGTAGAGAGCTTCTTTAGAGGGAAAGAACTGGTAGAATGCTCCCTTGGAAATTCCTGATTGTCTGGCAAGATCTTCGACACTGGTTTTTTTTATTCCATAATGGCCGAAGGCCTCTTTTCCTGTTTTAATGAGTCTGGCCTGAATATTCTTTTTTTCCTGATCAGTGAACCCTCTCGGCATATCCCCTCTTATGAATTTGTATGACTATAAATGCATTTATAGTCATATGTTAATCGTTTCTACTTGAACTGTCAAGAGAATCTGTCCTTATTCTAAAGAGTGAATGTTTTCAGCGACTGTGCCAGCTGATCCGGGCAGGATGTCGCTTTATTGCCGCAGGGAATCCCCTCCAGAAGACTGATGACATCATCAATTTTTTTCCCCTGTACCAGTTTGCTTATTCCAAATAGGTTTCCCGGGCAACCTCTGTTAAATCTCACTTCACTAACTGTATTATCTTTTATCTCTATATCTATTTTATCCGTACAGACGCCGGATACTTGAAAACTCTTCTGCAAGGTATTTCCTTTCGATCTTTATTTTATTATCTATATATATTATTAGTGATATATAGTCAAGTTCTGTTCTTTGCAGTTTTCTTCTCGATTTTTTTACGCTCATGGATTATTCTCATATACCATGAAGACAATTGATCAGATAAATGAAAAAATAAGCTCGGGAAAAGCCGTTGTATTGACGGCGGAAGAAATAATCGACTATGTCGATAAGAAGGGCATTGAAAAAGCCGCGAAAGAGGTGGATGTTGTCACCACGGCCACTTTTGGTCCCATGTGCTCCTCCGGTTGTTTTCTCAACTTCGGTCACAGTAAACCGAAGATGAGAATCACAGAAGCCTGGCTCGATGATGTGAGCGCCTATAGCGGGATCGCCGCCGTTGATCTCTTTCTGGGAGCCACTCAGCTGCGGGCCAACGATCCGGCCAATCTCGATTATCCGGGAGATTTTCGTTTCGGCGGAGGTCATGTCATGGAGAAGCTTGTTGCCGGGGAAGAGATACAGCTTTTTGCTCTATCTTATGGAACTGATGATTATCCCCGGAAGGAGTTGAGAACCCGATTTACTTTGGATGACCTGAATCAGGCAACCATGGTTAATCCGAGAAACTGCTATCAGAATTATAATGTGGCGATAAATATCTCTGACAAACCTATTTATACATACCTCGGTTACCTAAAACCTCATATGAAAAACTGCGGTTATTCCAGTGCCGGGCAGCTTTCTCCTCTGCTCAATGACCCTTACTACAGAACAATCGGAGTGGGGACCCGCGTCTGGCTGGCCGGGGCTCAGGGGCATGTCTATTCTGAGGGAACCCAGCATTCTCCCACCTGTGAAAGAGGTGTTCTGGGGGTCCCTTCCGAAGGAGCGGGAACCCTTGCCTTGACGGGAGATATGAAGAAAATGATACCCGAATTTGTTCGGGGGGTCAGTCTAAAAGGATATGGAATCTCATTATCTGTGGGAATCGGCATTCCCATACCCATTCTGGATGAGCATATGCTGAAGCAGACCACTATCCGAGATCGCCAGATTATGGCCCAGGTCATCGATTATTCAACTGATTATCCCGAGAGGACCGGAAAGGTTCTGGGGCAGGTCAGTTACGAGGAATTAAAATCCGGTTCTATCAGCCTGAATGGAAAAAAAGTCGAGGCCGGAGGATTGTCATCCTATGGAGGAGCCAGAAAAATTGCCGGAATACTTAAGGAAGAGATACGATCCGGTCATTTTCTCCTGACGGCTCCCATTGCACCACTTCCTATTAATCAATCGATGAAACCCATGAAGGAGACCCGGTCATGACAAAAAAGATGCTTCTCTACTTTCCTGAATGTGAAACTGAAAGCCCCATAGTCTACCACCTGGTAAAAGATTATAATTTAATGATCAATATATTCCGCGCCCGTGTCACCCCTGAAGAAGAGGGGTATCTGGTTCTCGATGTCAGTGGGACAGAGGAGGATATCCGGCGGGGTACAGACTATCTTAATTCTCTGAATATCCAGATCAATGATACTGACAAAGGAGTAAAATGGGATTCGAAGAAGTGTGTGCACTGTGGCAGTTGTGTTCCCCACTGTCCCACCGATGCCCTCTCCATTCCCGATAGAAAATCCATGGAAATAGCATTTAATACGGATGAATGCATCGAATGCCTGAGCTGCATCAAAGTCTGTCCCTTTGAAGCTGTATCATCGCTGTTCTAGTGTAGTGTTATTATAAATGAGTCAGGATCTCCGAAGACCTATGATAAAAAATAACAGGGAATTTCATTACAAAGACGCTCACTTTCATATAATTTCCGAAGCTTTTAATGATGTCACCAATTGTATTGTAGAAGAACGGCATAATCTGGAGGCATTTATTGCAGAACATAAGGAATTTCAGACTTCCCTTGAACCTCTCTCCCTGCCGATCTCTTCAACCCAGCCGGAATCAGTCCGGAGAATGGTATCGGCTTCGATAAAAACAGGACTGGGACCCATGGCGGCTGTTGCGGGAACGATGGCACAGCTGGCGGGGGAAGTTTCCAGAAATGCCGGTTCTCCCGAAACGATTATAGAGAATGGAGGCGATATCTACCTCGATTGCCGGGAGGATGTTGTGATAGGTCTATACACCGGTGAAAACCGGCATTTCAAAAATCTGGCTTTAAAGATTACAGGTGATATGATGCCTCTGGCCGTCTGTACCTCTTCGGGGAGAATGGGTCATTCTCTCAGTTTCGGAGATTGCGATATCCTCTCTGTTTTCTCAAAAGATGCTGCGCTGGCCGATGCCGCCGCCACGCTGGGGTGTAATTCTGTCCGATGCAATGAGGATATCGAGGGAGTGTTGAATACTCTTATGGCCATAGAGGGTATTTCGGGTGTTCTGATTATCCGGGATGACCGCTTCGGGGCTGCCGGAGTTATACCGGAACTGATCAAAAGTCTGGATCCCGATATAAAAGAAAAAGTCTCTCATGATATTCAGTCAGATTTCAGATAAATTCAGTTGTCTGACCTCTAAGCCCTTTCAATCCCGGTCCTCCCGGTCACCCCTGAGAGGAGAAACTTAAGCTAATCCATATACTGATTGAGAAGAGAGGCGAATAATTTCGGGACCAGTGCCATTTTTTCTGCAGATTCAACATAGGCTATTCTCATTTGAGTCCGTCCTGGATTGACAGCTCCTTCGGGTAAACTGTAGAATCCCGCCAGAGGAGCTACCAACAGGGTAAGTTCCTCCCCGTTTATATCGACCTTTCCTTTCTGAGCACAGTACAGGACAAAATCAAGAGCATTGAAATTATCATCGACCACGTTTCTCACATCAACAACCGAGTATATTGAGGCATCGGGGTTAGATACAATTACGCCGGGAATCAGTTCCCTGAACTCTCCGGTTAGAGAAATAAGCATTTTATGGTAGTAAGCCCTCTGCTCTTTATACCACTCTTTCAGGTCACTGTGTTTTTCTTCAGCAAGGGCACCGAAAATATACTGACCAATGGCATTGGCACAGAGATCCGCCGTACATTCGGCCACAGACCTGTCGTGGAAATCTTTTCTGTCGGTTATCAATGCTCCGATTCTCAGACCACAGCCATTCCAGACCTTGGATGATGTTTCAATGGATATTCTTCTTCCTTCTATACCGGGTACTTCTTTATCTGTTATACCCCAGATACTGGAGGTTTGTTCTCCCGTATAAAACAGTTCTCTATAGGCTTCATCACTGATCATCCATATATTGTTCCGGACACAGATTTCCGCCAGTTTAATCATGGTCTTCTGGTTGTAAAACTGACCGGTTGGATTGTCATAGGGAATAACAACCAGGGCTCCGGGGTTTTCTTTTTTGATAAGGGCTTCAATCTCATCGACTGAAGGCAGACTGAATTCCCCGTTTTCATTGAGAGTTCTAGTAACAGATATTGTTCTTCTGCCGATTCTGGCGGCTAGAGCATTGTAATTCGTATAAGCGGCATCGATCAGCAGAAGAGGTTTTTCTCCGGTTCCGGCTTTTCCGCAAACGCCGAGCAATACCATTTCCATAGCCTGGGAACCACCATTGGTGATCTGAGAATAGAGACCCGCTGTTGAGAATCCGCTGGATGCAATAATATTTAAAAAGGCTTCATTGGTTTCTGCCATTCCTGCTGTGGCTGTATATTTGACAACACCTTTATGAAAGGGACTTTCTTTTTTATTGAGATTGAACATGCGTTGTGCAATGGAAGGATGTACCGGTAGGGATACATTTCCTATGGCTGTATTCACTGCTTTGGTACGATCAGTTCTTTCTGCAAATTTTAACTGAGCCAGTCTAATGGCCGAGGGCTTTCTGCCGTTAAAGTGAATTGACATTTCCGGTTTCATAAAACCTCTCTTATTCAAAACGAAATAATTAATAATTGGTAAAGTTTTACACTCTTTCCTGAAATATGCAATAAAAAACTCAGCGAATTCGTAGGGAAATATCAATATGATGGAGAAAGGTTTGTATTATTTATTTTTTATATTAGGATTTGACAGAAAAGGTTTAATAATTTATCATAAATCATGCAATAATAATAATCATTACCAATAGTAGGAGTATAGAAATGGGAAAAAAATGGATTTGTTCAGTTTGCGGATATGTACATAATGGCGATCATGCCCCGGAGAAATGTCCTCAGTGCGGAGCCCCCCAGGCGAAGTTCAAAGAGCAGGGAGTAGGACCTATGGCATTTGCCGATGAACATGTTATCGGAATTGCCAAGGATCTGGATCCTGAAGTTGTTGAAGGATTAAGGGCGAACTTTACGGGAGAATGTACAGAAGTGGGAATGTATCTGGCCATGAGTCGTCAGGCTGATAGAGAGGGATACCCCGAAATTGCGGAAGCTTTTAAAAGATATGCCTTTGAAGAAGCGGAACATGCATCGAGATTTGCAGAACTTCTGGGTGAAGTCCTTGTGGCTGATACAAAAACCAATGTCGCCGCAAGAGCAGAAGCGGAACACGGGGCCTGTCAGGGGAAAAAAGACCTTGCCACTCTTGCGAAAAAACTGGGTTATGATGCTGTGCATGATACTGTTCATGAAATGTGTAAAGATGAAGCCAGACACGGTAGTGGTTTTGCCGGACTTCTAAAAAGATTTTTCTAATAATTATTATAGAGGTAAAAATGTGTAGAGATAGGGCATGCCCTATCTCTACATCTTCCTATGCCTTATCTCTACATCTTCCCATGGCCTATCTCTACAATCCCATGGCCTATCTCTACAATAGCATATCATTATAATGTAATAACAACAGAAGTCCTTTCTTTGTGCTTCTGGGAAAGATTATCTCTTGTTCCAAAAGCAAGTAGGACTTTTACCTCATCACCTTCAGCCAGAATGGTATCATTTTCATCGCCGCTGTTCAGTGGTATTGAAAAAATAACACTTGTTATTCCCCCTTCTTCTTTACCCTCAGTTACCTCAAAATCATTTGAACCATCTAGAGTTGTATCCTCTTTGTGTCCAAATAAACTGGTTCCGAAGTGATCTTCCATCACCACTTCTCCATCTTTTACATAAGCCAGTTTGTAATCGGCATCTTTCATTACCCGTGAAGGATTAAAGCCCACAGCCACCCAGCCCTCAGTCGGCGCTGATAATCTTATAAGAAGATCTTCTCCCTCAACTTTCCATTGGAAACTTATTTCTTTATCAATGATTTCTTTAAATCCGTCACTCAGTAGACTACCTTCTTCAGCAGAAAAAACTGATTGAATAAGGACCATCATAGATATTGCAATCAGATATATTTTTTTTACCATATCATTCCTCCTCTTTTTAATAATATAAAGGTAGTAATGATTCTTGTTAAATGCAAGACTAACTTTATTATTCTTATTTACTTGTATGATCCATGGTACTATATTGGAATAATGTGAGGAGGAAAAAAATCAATGGATATAGCTATCTGGTCAGAGGAACTTTCTGTAGATATAAATTTGATAGATAATCAGCACAAGTGGCTGATCCGATTAATAAATGATACTTCCCGATTGATTTTAAAAAATGATGTACCAGCTGTAAAAAAGGTTATTCAGGAACTTCGGGACTATACAGTAACTCATTTCAGGGAAGAGGAGGAACTTTTTCTCAATTCCGATTATCCTCATGGTGAGAAACATCTGGCTGAACACAAGGTTTTCATTGAAAAACTCAATGA
Source organism: Spirochaetaceae bacterium (assembly GCA_016342385.1). Taxonomy (GTDB): domain Bacteria; phylum Spirochaetota; class Spirochaetia; order DSM-2461; family DSM-2461; genus Spirochaeta_F. The sequence continues at coordinate 8,083 of JAEINM010000105.1, forward strand.
ATTCGATCGGGATTTCCAGGGGCAGGATACATCAATTTCTCTGGATATATTGCTGTTTCTGAAAAACTGGCTTTTTTATCATATCGAAATAGTTGATAAAGTTTATGCTCCTTATGTAAAAAAAGCTGTAATGGAGCCCTAAATATCTATACTATAGGGAATTACCTGAACTGTTGAGCAGATTGGCATCCTATTTCATTATGAAATAATTCTTGTAAAGCAAATTCCTTTAGACTAACATCTATGTATGAGGCATATAAATTTATCTTTATTATTATCAGAGAAAATAGAACTCTTGGGAAATCCCGAAAGAATAAAAGCAGACAGTTCCAATAATCTGGCGGAAGTTCTTTCGGGAATTTACCCGGCAAGAAAATCTTATTGGAACAAAAATCCGTGGAATAAACTGAATATATCATTCCTCCCCGATATTCCTTTCGGTCCTGATCCTGAGGTTCTGGCATCGGCACTTTTTGATTCCCTGGAAGATGATCTGGAATTACTGGTAAAGCATTTTGCTTTAAAGCGGATTTCAATCGGGGGATTAATTACCAGGGGAAATCCTGTATTATCCAGCGTGAAATTTACAGGGGAAAAAAGTGAAAAGGAATTACACCTTACAGCAATAGAAGCAAAAAAGCTGATTGATGTCATAAAAAAAGGAGAATACACAGATTCTGTTCTATTTTCCCTTTTTATCAGCCCGGAAGAGGTCACCTCCTTTATATTACCCCGACAGATGGATTTTATGACCCTTTTTTCGACGGCTGGGGAATTGAAAGAGTTTAAGCTGGAAAATTTTACTGATTCCATAGACCGCACCTCTCTTACACCAGAGGCTATTATTGGTTCAACACCAATCAGACACCTCAGTATAAGTGGGTGGCAGTTTGAAAGTCATTCCGATCTTCTTTTCACTTATCCGATTTTTAATAGAACAATTGCAATGAAAGAAATTAAAGAGAAACACGAGGAGCCATGTATTAATTGTCTGGTCTGTGCGTCAGTCTGCCCGGCCGGACTCTATCCCGCGACACTATATCATCATTTAAAAGAGGAGAATCTCGTGGAATCAATAGCCATGGGTTTGAAATACTGCATGTATTGTCGCCGTTGTTCGATTGTCTGTCCTTCTAATATTCCTCTTTCGACACTGTTGATTGACAGTGCAAACCCTGAAAGTGGAGAAAGTGCATGAAAAAGACCAATAGAAACGATCTGTATATAACATTTATCACTTTACCACTGTATTTTGCAGCCATGGTAAAATATGGATTAATTGTCCTTCTCATTCTAATCTGTTCTCTTTCCGTCGGTATGCTCGTAGAGCTGGCAGCGGCAAGATTGCGGAAGATAGAAAATATCACCTTCAGTGTTTCCACATGGTTTTTACTGCCTCTGGTTTTTCCTCCGGCCATGCCTCTGTGGATGATTTTTATTTCCATGACTCTTGCCCTAATCATAGGCGTTATATTTTTTGGAGGTCATGAATACCGCCTGTTTTCTCCGGTCGCCCTTGGCTGGGCCTTCGGATCACTGAGTTTCACACGGCCTATGAGTCTGGGATGGGTTTATCCCTTTCCCGGTTTTGTTGTAAATAAATCATTCTGGGCATCTATGGTCCCGGTTGTAGATCATCCTATTGATTTTTTTACCGCACGGGGACCAATCGCCCTAAATTCCCTGTTGATGGGAGATTTCCCTCAGCCATTATCCAATGCTGTCCCCCTCGTGACTATTTTATGCGGAATTCTGTTGATACTATTCAGAGTAATTGATTTGAGAACTGTTGTATCATATCTTGTTACTTTGTTTGTCTTATTCCTGATTTTTCAGACATCTCAGGGTATTCGTCCAATCGATTCTTTTGACACACTATTAATTGGAAATCTCCTTTTTGCTGCTTTTTTTATCCTTCCTGATCGCCGGCTTTCTGCCAGAACATTTAGCGGCAGGTGGATTATGGGAATACTCGCGGCAGTGCTCACTTTTGTCATAAGATCTTTCTCCGGGTTTGCAGACGGGGTTTTCTACGCAGTACTTCTCACGAATATTTTTTCAGCCCTCATCGATGAAGCTGTTTTGGCGGGGAAATTTAAAGGGGCGGCAAATGAAAACATTTAAAACCATTCTGTTCCTGATGATCCTTTCAACAGTTTGTACCATTTTTCTGGCTTCAGGAAACTATGCCTTTATGAAATTCTCCGCTATTTTCAATGTCAGATTATATGGAACAATTCTGGAGATGTTTGAAATGGATATTTCGGAGGATCAGGTTGAAGAGGTCTTCTTGAAAAATTTTGATATACAAACAGTTGGGGATACTACATATTATATCACCAAAGGTGATCTGGAACCGGGAATAGTCGTTTTCAAACACGATGGTCCCGGATTGTGGAGTAATATCGAAATACTTCTTGCCGTGAAACCCAACCGGAAGAATCTCTATAAAATGCGTGTGATCAGCCAGGCGGAAACCCCGGGACTGGGAGCTCGTATTGTTGAGAAAGAATTCCTCAGTCAATTCGATGATGTAGAGATTCGGCCCGAAGTGAAACTGGTGAAATTTTCATCTAAACCCAATGAGGTAGATGCCATTTCCGGGGCCACAAACACCAGCAATTTACTTCAGATAATCATAAATAAAGGTATAGAAAAAATGGACCTTGTAATAAAGGAGGAGGAATAGATGTCT
>JAEINM010000106.1 GCA_016342385.1 Spirochaetaceae bacterium
TTCCCTCCGGAAGATGTCAGGTGAGGGAACATTGTCTTATCTGAGTTTACTCAGAGTTTCTTTATTTTACAGAACCATGAGAAAAATTACTAATACTTTTACCATGGTTCTTAAAATCAGACTATTTTATTCCGCTTTATATGAACTGCCCCCGTCCTTTTTCTCCATAGCATTTTCCCTCTTTCACAATCACTTCTCCCCGGCTGATAGTCACTTCCGGCCAGCCGGTTATGCTCATGTTTTTATAAGGAGTCCAGCCGGCTTCTTCATGAAGAGATGTCTCTGAGAGAACAACCGTTTTTTCGGGATCAAATACAACAAGATCGGCATCTTTTCCCACCTGAATATCCCCTTTATTCTCCAGTCCGAAAAGCCAGGCCGGAGTGGTGCAGCACAGATCCACCCATTGATTAACCGTAAGAAATCCGTCGCGCACTCCCCGTGAATAGATAGCGGGGAAGCGCATCTCTATGGAGGGAACCCCTCCGGGAACTTTGTTAAAGGCATCCAGTCCTTCGGCTTTTTCCCCAACCGTAAACGGGCAGTGATCGCTCGATATGGTATGAAAGGATTCGCTGCTCAGATACTCCCATAATTCCATTTGATCGATAATCCCTCTTATGGGCGGTGAACAGATGGGCAGTGCCCCCTCAACTCCTTCCGCTTCGAAAACTTCATCGGTGAGGCAGAGGTACTGAGGGCAGGTTTCAGCTGTGACAAAATGACCCTGGATCCGGGCGTTTTTCACTCTCTCAATGGCTTCGGGACAGGATATATGGAATATATGGACCGGTACTCCTGCGTAAGTCGCCAGATCTATGACCCGACCCACAGCTTCCGCCTCAAGAACAGCAGGACGGCTCCTGGTATGCCATTCCGGTCCTCTATTGCCCTCATTGAGATTTTTATCGATGAGTGTTGTTATGGCATCCCAGTTTTCCGCATGAACAATCGGCAGGCCTCCCGCTTCTCCTATGGCCTCAAAAGCCAGAAGAATCTCTCCGTCATTCAGCCGGTTTCCATAAGCCATGTATATTTTAAAACTGCGGCATCCTGCCTCAACGGCCGCCTGGACCTGATCCAGTTTTTTGATATCATGGGGCATAATGGTCATATGAAGGCCGAAATCAATGATGGATCGTTTTTTTGCCAGGGATTTTCTCATTTCAAGAGCTTCGACGAAAGTCTGGTTTTCCCGGGTCTCAACAAAATCAATAATCGTCGTTGTTCCTCCGAATGCGGCTGCTTTTGTCCCTGTATAAAAATCATCGGTTGACGTGTATTTTCCAATGGGCATTTCCAGGTGAACATGGGTATCAATCGCTCCGGGGGTGACCAGTTTTCCCTTTGCATCAATTATATTCTCTCCTTCGAGAGTTTCTGCAATGGCGGAGATTTTACCCCCTTTTATTCCTATATCAGCTCTATATGTAGAAGAAGCTGTGACTAGTGTTCCGTTTTTTATTATGAGATCGAAAGACATAAATTCCTCTCTTTTGTTAACAGTCAGACTGTATCTGTTTCATTAATCATAGGGACAGCAGCCAGTTACTGTCAATGAATTTGAATTGTAATCACATTTTGTATTTCCCCTGACCCCAGCCCCCCGGCCCCCTGAAGGGCTTACTATTACCCACAAATGTAAGAAAATCAATAATTTTCAATCCTGGCCCCCTCCCGGCCTCCCCAAAAGGGGAGTAAAAACATTATTAGAATTTTCTTTTATTTGATCTGGTTATTGTTATATTAAAATAAGAATATAAAGAAAGGTCCATATATGAAGAAAACGGCATTACTGATTATCGATCCCCAGAATGATTTCTGTGATCCCCGGGGATCATTGTATATTAATGGAGCTCAGGAAGACTGTAGGAGGCTGGCGGCCTTTGTAAATAGTTATTCTGATGAAATCCATGAGATCTATGTCACACTGGATTCCCATCACAACTACCACATAGCCCATCCCCTCTACTGGATCGATGAAAAGGGGAATCATCCCGATCCCTTCACCATCATTTCCAATGAAGATATTCAATCGGAAAAGTGGAAAACAACCCGTCCTGCTGATAGAGATCACGGGGCACAGTATGTTAAGACCCTTGGTCGGAAAGGGAAATACTCTCTCTGCATCTGGCCTCCTCATTGTCTGATCGGATCCTGGGGAACTCAGATACAGGACAATCTGTTTGAAGCCCTCAGCTCATGGGAAAAAAGAAAAGTCTCTCTGGTCCATAAAATTTTTAAGGGGAGTCATCCTGGAACAGAGCATTATGGAGCTTTTGAGGCCGAAGTTCCCCTGAAAGAGGATAAGTCTACAGAGCTGCGAGAAGATATTGTTGCCAAACTGAATGAGGCTGATAGGGTCATCATTGCCGGAGAAGCTCTGGATTATTGTGTGGCTAATTCGGTCCGCCAGCTGATCGGATCTTTAGGGGATAAAGATATAGGGAAACTGGTACTTTTAGAGGATTGCTGTTCCTCTGTTGATCCCTCACCGGGACGGTCATCAGCCTTTCTTGAAGAGATGAGAGATAGAGGGATGAAAACAATAAGATCAACAGAAATTGTGAACTTTAAATAGCATCTCATACTTTTTAACAGAATCTCCAAGGGAGAAGAGCTATCTATGGAATTCTGAAAAACCAGATCATGTGGTGGTTGCCGACTCTCCAGTAATCTTTCAGGAAAATAGTTGGTTCGCCGAGTTTCTCTATCCAGTATTGTTGAGAGGAGGTATAACCGCTGTCCAGACAGAGACGATGAACTTTTTTCTTTTTCAGTCTTGTGAGGAGAGTTTCCCATAGAATCGTTCCGATACCCTTTGATTGATATTGGGGATGAATATAAACTCCTTTAATTTCTTTCAGGTAGCGAAGAGATTCGGGTATATTCATGCTGACCGACTGGTTCATTTTACCATAGGCTATTGTTCCGATTATTTTATTGTCAATTCTGGCAACAAGCATAAAATCCTCAGAAGAGTGAAAAGTATTCATCTGATGCTTCACTTCCTGGAGCATATCTTCAGGATCATTTATTTTATTCAGCTTGAATGTGTGGGTGATGGTTAGAAGAAATAAGGATTCCAGCTCCCCTTCATCATTTTCTCCCGGTTCATTAATCTGTATATTCATTTTTCAGTAATCCCATAATATAGATTGATTCATAGTGGTCTTCAATAAATACACATTCCCTCAGATGCCCTTCTATGGAAAATCCCTGTTCTTCATAGATTTTTATAGCTTTGTTGTTATGATCCCGCACATCGAGCCATAATCTATGAAAACCAAGTTCCCTGAATACCAGCCTTTTAATTTGTTTTATTGCCTGCTGGCCGTAACCCTTTCCCTTTTCTGTTATGACCAGTCTTTTAAGTTCCGCGGACCTGTGCTTTCCGGAAAATCCCGCCATAATAACATAGCCCACAGGTCTGTTTTCCTTTTCATGAAAAATAAGCATATGCTTAATGTCGTCTTCCATGAGAGAATCCCGGTGTTTGTTGAAAGTCCAGTGATCGACGTAGGTACTGTTTGATGGGTCGGTTTCCGCCTCTAGAACAAAGGGGATATCGGTTTCTCTGGTTTCCTTCAGTATTATATTCATAGATCCTCCAGAGCTTTACCCGTCAGGCGTTGGATTGTCCATCCCGTCATAGGTACGGCTCCAATGGATCGGTAAAAATCTACTGCCGGTTTGTTCCAGTCGAGAACTGACCATTCCAGTCTGCCGAAATTTCTCTCTCTAGTGTATTCTGCAAGGAAAGTCAGAATTGCTTTTCCCAAACCCCGACCCCTCATTTCCTCAATAACAAATAGATCTTCCAGATAGATTCCCGGTTTGGACAGAAATGTGGAAAAGTTTTTAAAAAACAGAGCCATAGCAACGGGTTTTTCTTCGTAATAGCCGAGGATTACTTCAGCTGCTTTTTCCTCTCCAAAGAGGTATTTTTCCAGGAGTGTTTCTGTGGCGGAAAACTCATGCTCCAGTTTTTCATATTTCGCCATCCCCTGTATAAAGGCCAGAATGTGGGGAATGTTCTCTTTCTCTGCGAATTTTAATTTAAAATTATCTATCTTTGTCTCTAAGTACTTACTCACTTTTCTATTCTCCTGAATCGATTGCCATTTTTTATATTGCCGGGATAACAGGAATATTTTTCAATATCATCTTTTCTCCCGGGAAATTCCTCTATTCATTTTTTAGTAGCCAGTGTAAAAAATTGTAATGGACCTTCCAGGAAAACCTTCCGTATCCTCCTGCCATGGTATAAGCTGATGCTATCCTCCGGGAATTGAAAAAATGGAAGATGAGTTTATCTCTTTCCAGCATCTGTTCTTCTGTCAATTTAAGAGAATCTGTCGATGGTAATTCATCTTTTTCATAGGGATCCACCCCGAGGAGTACTATGGCCAGATCGGGTTTTTCTTTTTCCCCATGTAGGTTTTCCAGTTTTTCAAGTCCGGCTTTCAGCCGTGGAATATAGAAATCTTCCTCTCCTCTTTTAATGGGGATATCTATATGGGAAGGGAAATAGGCGGGATTAAAATTGCCGGCACTGTCATATTCCGGTTTATCCAGGGGCCATCCGTCAGCCATATGAATACTGAGTGTTTTTACAGAACTGAAGTCTCTGGCAATTTCCGCTGTTCCGTCCCCTTTGTGCGCATCAACATCGATAATCCATATCTTTTCCGCTCTCTTTTCTGATAGAATCCTGGCAGCGGCAATCATAATATCGTTGGTCGGGCAGAATCCGTGTCCGAAGTCTTTGTGACCATGATGCATTCCTCCACCCATAAAATAGCAGAAGCCCGTTTCCAGCGCTTTTCGAGATGCATAATATGTTCCTCCACAGGTATGAAGAACCTGGGTGAATAATTCTTTTAGTGGTACTTCTGCCTTTTCCGGATAATAGCGATTGAATGTCCCATCACTATTGATTAGTTCATAGGCTTCTTTAAGAGAGTCTTCTACCTTCTCCGAGAAGAGAGAAGAGGCATATTCTGCAGAGTGAATCCGTTCCACATCTGTTCTGGAAATTGAATAGGGATTATCTGTAATCAACCATTCCTCTTTGGATTGATACAGTTCTCTGTCCTCGAGTAAAACTTCAATCGTCTTTGTTTTTCTCGATTTCAGAGCGGGGATTGCGATCCCGAACATCTCCAGGTTTATTATACTCTCTGCATCATTTAATATGTTTTTCATATGACTCCGGTCAAAAATATTCCAGCTCTATCAACCTATTATATCAGAGGTCTGAGAAAGAGGAAGTGTTAAACAATTTATTGACAAACTCCATTTTTTTATATATTCTATAAATCCTATATAAGTAATTTAAATTTTCCCTATTGTAAAAAGTAAATATATCATTAGTAACTTTATTTCATCAGCCGATGAGAATTTATCTCTGAATTTTCCGATCAGGGTTTTATTCTAGAGATAAAGAAGGGAGAGATATTTATGGATGCAACAGCTTTGGGAAAGAAAGTCTTTTTTGTAAATCCTCATAGTGTTATAGAAAATAAACTCATACAGGAGCTTATAAACCGCGAATATGAAGTCTATCTGATTAAGGATCACCGGAAAATAGAATCTATCTGTGAGTTTTTTACCGATCCGGTTATTTTTATTAATATTGATGAAGGCCTTGTTGAATCTGAATGGGAAATACTTATCAGGTCCCTTATGGAAAAAGAAAGTACCAGACATAGCAGGATTGGAATCGTTACTTACAATGACAACAGCCTTTTATCCCGGAAATATCTTATGGACATAATGGTCCCCTGCGGATATATCAAGCTGAAATTGGGATTGAATGACAGCACAGAGATTATAATAAAAACTCTTGAGGCCAATGAGGTTAAAGGGAAGAGGCGATATGTTCGGGCCACGTGTCATCCCGATGATGCCAAATTTAATGTCCCTATATCGGATAGAATAGAAAAGGGATACATTGTCGATATTTCTTCAGTGGGAATGGCCGTTCAATTTGAAAGTAACCTGAACTTATTGAAGAATAGTTTTCTTCCCGATGTTCAGTTAAAATTGAAAGGCATTTTAATCAATATCTCTGTAGTTGTTCTTGGGTTCAGGGAAATTGAAGGAGAGAAAAAGACTTATCTACTGATGTTTGACAGCAGGATTTCTAAAATAAACAAGATGAAAATCAGAAAATATATCCATAGAACCCTACAGCAGAACATGGAAAGGAAATTGAATTTTCAGTATGCATAATAAATCCGAATTGGAAGAACAGTACAGGATTATCTTTCCTGTACTGATTTCAGTTTATCTCTTTTGAACTCTCAGATTGTTAAATACTGTCATTCCTTCAGTTTCTACTTCAAGAATTTTATCAATTTCACTTTTCTCATTTTCCAGATCAACTCTGCCACGGATGTGAATCTCATATTTTTTCCAGAATAAAAATCCTTTAGATTTGATCTGGAATGATAAATGTGATGCATCGTGAATCAGGTTATTCTGATTGATACTGGATTTAATCCTATTAATTACATTTTCCTGTTTAACAGCCATATTCTCTCCTATTAGTAACGTTTTTTCTCTTTGGTCAAAGTACTATCGCAATAAAATCATAAATATTTGCAGACTCTAGAATTACTGTAAACTAATGTTTAGAATATGTTTGATAATGAAGTGTTAAGCAAAAATCATTTCTAATAGTACAGCCCTAAGTGATTCATTGTCAAGAAAATGCAAAAATCTCTGTATCATGATTGTGCAATTCATGTCCGTCGATCTCCGGGGATTGATATCCCGAGAGTGTTTTGTTTCCTCCTTTTTAAAGGGGTGTTTTATTTCTTATGCGTCCTGTGTCCCAGGAATTACATATTCTGTTTTTTAGCTTTAGCTAATCGCAAGAGAAAATCTCCCTTCCTGAAATCTCTCATCCAGTTTCTTAAAATGATTAATCCGCCAAAGCACAAAAGATTATTCTGATAAAATTTTCTGTACCAGAAGTAGAATGCCTTTTTAATAAGATCTACTTTCCCGCTGAATAGTGTAAAAACAGAAGGGAATAGAACAAGAGGAAAGTCTAGAGAGATATTTTTTACAAGCCGTAGAAAATACGCTCTGTGATAAAATCTTTTCATGAGTTTCCCAACACCGTTCTGGATCACTTCGGGAGCAATCCCGGCACCGGGACTATAGAGGGGGAATTGACCATCGTAGTATTCCCAACCTATATCATCTATGGAAAACAGCTGGTTATTATTTTCCAGTCGGGTCCTCAGCCTGGTTCCCGGCAGAGGGATGGCCAGCAGTAACTGCAGTGTATCGAGATGACTTTTTTTTATAAAGTCCCAGTAGCGGGCAATTTTTTCCTCTATAGAATAATCCGATCGATTCTCGTCCTTTTGAGGGTAGGCAAATATAAACATACCGTGTATACGAACTTTCTGATCTTTGAATAAACGGGTCCATTTCATCATATCTTTTGACAGATATCCCTTATTCATCGCTTTCAGATCTTCATCTATGGGTGATTCAAAACCAATGCATAAAGTCTCGACTCCCGCTTTTTTTATGGCTGCCAGGTATTCTTCGGAACGGGCATCAGTAATTCTTGTCTGGACAGTCAGGCGAAGTCTTTTTTTTATAGTCTTCTGATATTCTGTAAAAATCTTTAGAAACCGGATCGCCTGCTTCATATTTGATGCGAAATGATCACTCACTTCAAAAAAACTTTTTGCCTTATACTTTTCAACCAGATATTTAATCGTATTGAGTAAATGCTCAGGAGTACAGCTTCGGGATTTCCCCTTTACGGCACAAAATTCACAATTGGAGTTACAACCTCTTGTACTGACAATGGGGTACAGTTTCATCTTGCCGAAGCGCAGTAATTGATAGTCCGGTATGGGAAGTCTGTCCAGAGCATTAATCTGATTTCTCTTTTCAGTCATTACCATTTGCTTATTGACTAAATACCCGATCCCTTTGACCTGATTTCTTTTTTCAGAATTATCAAAATTCATCAGAAAGTTTCTTATTGTAATTTCACCTTCTCCGAAAACAACATAATCAATTCCCCTGCTCAATGCTTCTTCAGGCAAATTTTCCACATGTTTGCCACCGGCTATTGTCATAATATCTAATGACTTGTAAAACCGCGCCAGTTCGAATAAGCGGGGAATCGATGATGTGATAGAACCGTAAAATCCGACAATATCGGCAGGGGACTCATTTTGCAGAGCCTGGTGATCCAAAACTCCTTTCTCTTTTCTGGGATAGTATTTCCCATGCAGATTGTTTTCATCGATAACTTCCACATCCCAGCAGTCCAGCCTGGCGGCGCTGGTCGCAACGAATAAAGGGCCAACACTGGTCGTCGTTCTGGCAACAAGGGAATAAATATTGAAATTGGGAAACCGGGGGATGAAAATACGGAACATTTTCCGTTTTTTCAGAATCATTTAAATACCTCTTTTTATGGATAAATGAATGAAAAAAAGAATAAATCCAGACTGGATTTTTCCAGAGAGACTTCTATATTATAATATACTCATAATCCGGTCCTCCGTGTTCTTTACTTCAACAATGGTTTTAGTAAACAGGATTATGAGGGGGAATTTTCAATTAATTATTCTTTTTCCCGTAATTTGCCTTATAATCATAGCCAAAATACAATTCAAGATTAATTCCGGAGCAATATATATGGAAAATTATAATCTGGTCAGACCGGAGCACTTAAATCATCATGGATCTTTGTTTGGCGGTCAGCTTTTATCCTGGGTTGATGAGTGTGCCTGGATGGCTGCGGCCAGGGATTTTCCCCTCAGCCGATTCGTTACCAGAGCAATGGACAGTATTGAGTTCAAACATCAGGTAAAGAACGGATCCATTCTCAGGTTTCATTTAATCAAAACCAGACAGGGAAACACATCGGTTACCTATCTGGTCGAAGTCTATGAAGATGAGAGATCCTCAGTCGAGGAGATCCTGGCTTTTTCTACTTCTGTAACATTTGTATCTGTAGATGAGAGGGGAAATAAGAAAAAAATTCCCCAGTAAAATATCATTTGTATCTTATCTTTTAAAAGATCCTAATTAATTTACGACGGAACTATTGCAATTCAGAATGCTTAATAGTAGCTTCTCAACATGAAAACAAGAAAAATCCACTTATCCTTATTGATGTTCTTCCAGCTTGGTGTCGTGGGATCTTTTCTACCGATTATAAGTATTTACTTAAAAAATTATTTGAATTTTACCGGTATAGAAGTTGGAGTTATCTTATCAGTTTCAGCGATCCCAAGCATAATAGCACCATTCATCAGCGCCTGGGTAGTCGATCGGATTATTACATCGAGGCGATTTCTGGCATACTGTCATGGGTTTGCTGCTATTGCTATTACTTTCATTTCAATTGAGCAGAGTTTTACCTTGGTTTTAATGACCTACCTGCTGTATATGATAGCTTTAGTTCCAACCTTTGCACTTGTCAATGCTCTTGTTTTCCAAAATAGTGAATCCGGTGCTACATTCGGTTCTATCAGAGTATGGGGGACTGTGGGGTGGATTGTTGCCGGGTGGTTTGTCAGTCTGATCTGGAAACTGACGGAAGGCCCGGATAATATGCCCTTTGCCTTATGGTTGTCGGCTCTGTTTTCAATAATAATGGTAATCCTGACTGTGAAACTACCAAAACTTCCCTTAGAAAAAGAGAAGGCAGTGTCTCTTATTCCAAAAGATGCTTTTGCTGTACTAATGAGACCGGAAGTGGTTCTTCTATTTGTAATCGTCTTTCTCAGTGCCTGTGCCGATAAATTCTATCTTTATGGATCCCCTCTATTTTTAAAAAATATAGGTATTGATAAAGATAATATTCTCTTAATATTGTCACTAGGACAATTCCCTGAAATTATCATGCTATTTGCACTGAGCAGAATGATTAAAAAATTCAATTTTAAAAGTATTTTTATTATGGCCCTGTCTCTTCAGATATTCCGGTTTCTTCTATTCTGGATAAACGGACCTGTGGTTCTGACTTTTTTCGGAGTCAGTTTAAATGGGTTTATTTATTCTCTTTTTTATACGGCGGCTATGATATATCTCGATGAATTCACCGATAAAAAATCCAGATCGGGAGTCCATCAGCTTTTCAGTCTTGTTTATGTCGGTGCTGCAGGCTTACTGGGTAATTTGCTGGCCGGTTGGACAGCAGATAATTTTGTAATGGGAAATAGTCTGAATTTTCATGTCTTCTGGATTGTTCCAACAGCCTTTTCTCTTTTGGCTTTGATAATATTAGCTGTTTTTATGAAAGGTCAAAGGGCTTAATCCCCTTTTGTCATTGACTTATAAAACCTTTCAAGAGTTGTAAAAAAGTAGCTCTTGAAAGTTTTATAGAATTAAATTCTTCTTACATTTGTAGCGCAAGGTCCCTTTGGGCCGCTTCCCACTTCAAACTCAACGTTGTCACCTTCATTGATATTGCCCTGAACTTCGTTTTTATGGACAAAAAGATCATCGCCACCTACCTGCTCGATAAAACCAAATCCTTTTGTTGAACTAAACCACTTTACTGTACCTGTTGTCATAGATCACCTCTTTTCTAAATATTAGATGTCATCATAGGTGCAATTGATAAGATAAACAATTGATAAAGCCTATAGATTAGAAAGAAAACTTCCAGTAAAGTAAAATGAAGTGGATAAAGATACCGCTCTTCATTCT
>JAEINM010000107.1 GCA_016342385.1 Spirochaetaceae bacterium
CTTCTCTACAACGTTCTATTAGTGATCAAGATAAAATTTCTCAGAAAAAGTCCTTATCTAGTCATGAATCGGATCTGATAAGAGAACTCTGGTGTTCAGCTCTGGGATATGAAGATATTGATAATGATGTGAATTTTTTTGATTTAGGTGGAGATTCTTTGATTGCTTCAGGAATTATTGCAGAATTAAATGAAAAGCTTGATATACAATTAAGCCCTTCTTTAATTTACAACTATTCTACAATTAATGATCTGAAAAGTAAGATTAAAGGCTATGTCGCAACTCCTACACTAATAGATAATAGTCCCGAAGAAGAAATAATTCAAATTGATAGATCTGTTCTCTCTACACAACAGAAAAGGCTTCTGTTTTTACATGAATATGATGTAGAGAAGAAGAAGTATAATCTGGTACATATTATTACGTCCACCGGGAAGATAGATATCAATATACTGACTGAGGCAATGAATATCTTTTTCAAAGAACAGGAGGCATTTTCTACATACTTTTCTAGGATTTCCGGAGTAGGAATTATGAAGTACGCAGATGATGTAAATGTTCCTATCAATATTATACATTACAATAATTGTTCCGAGCGGATAGGCCTTGAGATTTTTTCTGAACATATTAAAGAGGAAGTCCAGAAAGTTATGGATTTATATTCCTATCCTTTATGTAAAGTTGAGATACATAAACTGTCAGATATGGATACCCAAATCGCTTTATATACACCTCATATCATCTCTGACGGTTGGTCAGCTGAGATTTTTAGAAGACAATTATGGAAATATTATAATCTCCTGAAAGAAGATAAATCAATTATCTCTACAGGAACTTTTTGCTATTCCGATTATGTTAAATGGGAGCAGAGAAAAAAACAAAATCAAGATGTGGATAATAATAAGAAATTTTGGAGACAAAAACTTGATGATATCCCATCCTGTCATACCATTCCACTAGATAAGGATCGGAAATCCGATCTCTCTGGTTCTGGTGATACAGTTTCTTTTTCTCTCACAGAAGAATTATCAAAGAGGATAAGAGTTTATTGCCGCGATGTAAAGATTACTCCATATAATTTCTTTCTGGGTATTTTGTCTATTTTAATCTGGAAATATTCTGGTCAGGATACTGTGGTTATCGGGAGCCCCTATGCCAACCGAGAAAAGACTACTTTTAAAGATATTGTAGGTTTTTTTGTTAAGACACTACCGTTAAAAATCTCTTTTGATGATCAGAATGGAATTTCTCAATATTTTCAATATGTGAAAGCGACATTTGAAGAAGCGTGGAGTCATTCTGATATAGAATTGGATGAAATCATTGAATTGTGTAAGACCGAAAGGATTCCTGGTGTTAATCCGATTTTTCAGATAGTTTTTGCCTATCAGAATTTTACAGATAATAGAATAGAGGATGATTGCAGTTTTCAGTTAGGATTTCCCAATAGAGGTATCTCTGAATTTGATATTTCTTTATATATGAGAGAAGATATTGTCTTTGAAGGTGGTTTTGAATTTTCAACAGATATATTCTGTACAACCACAATAGAAAGGATGCTTCTGAATTTTAAGAGTATAATTGAATCTATTTTAGAAAGACCCAATGTAAAGATGAATAGTATTTCCATAATGAGGTCTGCTGATTGGGAGATGTTAAAAGATGTCAATGATACAGAATCCAAAGAGTATTTAGATAAACACTTTTTAGATCTATATGAAGAATCTCTTCAAAAATATGGAAATAATATTGCTATTGAATTTCAAGAAGAAGTAATGACCTATTCGCAATTACATAGACGTACTCTTGATATAGCAAAGAGTCTTAAAGAAAAGGGTGTAAGAGCTGGGGATGTTGTTGCAGTATTTTTAAACCGAGGACCCGATTTAATTGCCAGTATGTTAGCTGTTTATTGGGTCGGGGGGCAATATCTGCCTATAGATCCACGTGTTCCATCTGAAAGAATGAAGTCTATTTTGGAAGATGCGGTACCACAAGTGGTTTTGGTCGATGACAGAAGTATATTCAATTTAGATGAGAATAGAACTGTTTCTATTCTTAATCTCAAAGATATTGATTCATCTACCGGTATAGTTTTTAGTCAAATTGAACCTGTCAAATATGAGATTGCGTACATTATATATACTTCCGGATCAACTGGGAAACCAAAAGGGGCTTTAATTACTCATACAGGACTTGCCAATACTTTGTTGTATATGAATTCTAAGTTAGGACTTAAGCAAGGTGAGAAGTTTTTAGCTCTAACTTCAGCATCATTTGATTTGAGTCTTATTGAGTTTTGTTTACCTTTTCTTCAAGGATCTTCTATTCTCATGGTAGATCAATATACTGCCATGGATGGAATGGCCTTAAGTGAAGTTATTAATAGTAAATCTATTACTTTTATACAAGCGACACCTACAACTTGGAATATTATAAGAGATGCAGGATGGAAAGGAAACAATAATATTATCGCCATATCTGGTGGTGAAGCATTAGATAACAGTCTATCGAGTTATATCAGACAAAATACTAGATTAGCATATAATGGATATGGACCCACTGAGACAGCGATCTATTCATCTTTCAGTCAGATCACCGATGATGAATGGGAACCAAATATAGGCTTTCCAAATGCCAATGAAGAATATTATGTTGTTGATAAAGCAAAAAAAATCGTTCCACAAGGCATATCTGGAGAATTATATATTGGTGGTGCCAGTTTGGCTGCAGGCTATTTAAACCGCGATCAATTAACTTCAGAAAAGTTTATTCAGATTGATTTTGATAATGGAAGTCCTGCAAGGAAGTTGTATAGAACGGGTGATGTTGTTAAACAACTTTCTTCAGGAGCTTTTGTTTATATAGGAAGAACAGATCAGCAAATAAAAATGAGAGGATATCGGATAGAACTAGGAGAAATTGAAAAGGAATTCAATTTTATTCCCGAGATAATAGAGTCTATTTGTATCGTTTCTGACCTTGTTCCAAAGAATCCTGAGCTGATACTCTTTTATCGCGGAACAAAAAAATTATCTCATTTAGAACTAAACCAGTTGACGAAAAACAGATTACCGGAATATATGATCCCTAAAAAATATGTCTATATGGAAGAATTTCCTAAGACACTAAGCGGTAAAATTGATCGGAAAAAGTTAAAAATTCCGGAAACTACTTTCTTAATAGATAACCTGAGAGAAATCGTTAGCCCTAGAAATCATCTTGAGAGAATGGCCGTTGAGATATGGCAGGATGTATTGCAGATTCCAGACATAGGTATCAGGGATAATTTCTTCGAATTAGGAGGTCATTCTTTATTAACTACTAAATTAATTGATATGATGAATGAAAAACTACATAAAAAAATAAAACTTCGAGACCTTTTTATTCATCCAACTATAGAAGAACTATTATCTCTAAATAACTTCTCATATAATAGTTCTGATATTCCATTAATCTTTCCTGTTTCCCAAAATGGAGGTAAAACCCCATTTTTTCTTGTTGCAGGTGCTTATGTAAACTCATACAAAAATGAAAATGGCCAGAGTAATTATGAACAGGATTTCTTTAGATATTTTAGTAATATTATCCGAATTTTTCAAAATGAAAGACCATTATTCGGACTAAGACCTCAGGGTGTATTAAAAGGAGAAGATTTTCATCAAAATGTTCAAGAAATGGCGAAGGAATATGTCCTGGAAATAAAAAAAATACAACCTTCTGGACCATATATTATAGGAGGGGAGTGTGTTGGAGGAAATGTAGCATATGAAATCGTCCAGCAGTTAAAAGCTGATGGGGAAAATGTAAAAGCTCTCATCTTATTGGACACCGTCCGCAATATAAAAGATTATGAATGGCGTTTTAAATCACATAATAATAAGCAGAGAAATAGAAAGATTGTTAAAAACTTTTCAGCTGATATTCGATCAAGTTTTAGAAATAAGGAATTTGATCAAATAGTAAAACATATTAATAATATCAGAAAAATTTACTTACCGATTGGAAGAAAAGATAGAATGTATAGTAAAAAAACTCTTGAATCATGGGTATATGCAGAAACATTGGCTAAGTATAAACCTGAAAGATATACTGGAAAAGTTATTCTATTAATAAATGAGGAGTGGAATTCTAATAATCCTAGTCTTAGTTGGGATTCTAAGATCTGTCCTAATCTCTCTAGTTACGAAATACCGGGTAATCATCGGACAAGGCTAGGAAATGAAAATCTTGATTATATTGGATCTATCTTACAACGGGAGCTGTCTGATTATCAGTAATAAAATTTATAATGTATGGCCAGTTAAAAACATTATGACCTCCTTTCAATGGGTCAAAAGTTACAGGATTCTGGATCTCTATTAATTTATTATATAGTGATAAGGAACCTTCCATAAGAGCAAATGGATCATTAATTCCACAACTAATATACGTTTCAGGATATATAATATTGGGACGTTCCAGTAGTGGTATAAAATCCTGATTGTTCCAATTTTGTTCCGTTATGTATTTAGCCTTCTGTTTTTCAAAAATATCAAGAACTCGATCTTCTATATAACCAGTACCAGTAATCATCTGCTTCACACGGGATTTTAGAGAACCATATTTCATTTCAGCCTTAAGTGCAAACTCCTTTTTTACGTTTATTGAAGCAAAAGGTGATATGGGCAAATATGAAGGTGAGAGTATTAGTACTTTGTGATATGTTTCAGGGTACCTAAAAGCTGCTTGGGCAGCATTGTGGCCTCCCATTGAATGACCCATAATCATTACTTTACTATCAGTATCTGAAAATGGGGGTATTATTTCCTGAGAAATCAATCTATGAAAAATAGATACTGGGATATGAAGAGTCTCTGTGTCGGGTAATTTATTAAAAGTCAGGAGCCAGTAGGGACCAAATGAAATGCTAATTATAGTTGATGGTCCATCGGGATGATTCAGTAATTCATTTATTTCATCAGGATTACTCTTGAAAATGGATTTTGAATCCCCTCCTGCTCCATGAAGATAAATCAAAATTGATGCTTTATCTTTTTGTGGATCAGTTACAAACGAATATGTACAATTATAACTGGAATCTTTAATAGTCTGTGTCACAATATCTGTATACAAAAGTGTAGATCCGTTCTCATGTTCACAACCCATAATTATAAATAATAGAATAAAAACACCAATTAAAGCATAACTATTAGGTTCTTTTAATATAGAAAATTTCATTTTTAAAAAATCCGATATAGTGCAAAATATGAGTAATTGTTGTCTATATTAATATGTCTGTCAAGATCATTTCTATTCACTGGCTTTAGGTAGAGATTTTAGCATGAGCTCATCTTTTCTTGTTTTTTTTTGTGAGAAAACTGTTTGGAAGACTTTTGATTCTGGGAAATGAACTAGAATTCAAGGCGAAAAAGATGTAATATATGATATGTAGATTTATACAGATAAGAGATTAATAATTATAGATTGAATAATTCCAAAATTACTTGTGATAGATATTTAAATATAAAATCATTCTTAGTATTTCCCGGTAAAAGGCTTATATTCTTGTTATTTCTGTTGTATATGACATCGAAGGAGACACAAAGTTGTTATTTAATTCTTTAGATTTTGCTATTTTTTTACCTATCGTCTTTGTCCTCTATTGGCTAATTAAACAGGATTATTTAAAGATTCAAAATCTTTTATTAGTATTTGCAAGTTATATTTTTTATGGTTGGTGGGACTGGCGATTTCTTTTCCTGATTTTATTTTCCACACTAGTTGATTATTTTGTAGGAATTGGTCTTTTAAATGAAGAGAATCCTATAAAAAGAAAATTGTTATTATTTGTAAGTATCATAGTCAATTTAGGCTTTCTTGGTGTATTTAAATACTATAATTTCTTTATTGAAAATTTTAATACTGCTTTTTCATTTTTCGGTAAAGAAATCAATATTTATACCTTAAGTATCATCTTGCCGGTTGGAATCAGTTTTTATACCTTTCAAACATTGAGCTATTCAATTGATGTTTATAGAAAGAAAATGAATCCAACAAAAGATTTTATCGCCTTTGCCGCTTTTGTCAGTTTTTTTCCACAGCTTGTTGCTGGTCCTATAGAGAGGGCAACACACCTGCTGCCTCAGTTCTACCATAAAAGGATTTTTGACTATAATAAAGCTGTAGATGGTTGCAGACAAATCCTATGGGGATTATTTAAAAAAATAGTAATTGCTGATAATTGTGCCAAATATGCAAATCTGATCTTTAATAATTCAGACAACTATACAGGAAGTGCACTTATATTAGGGGCATTATTTTTCTCTTTTCAGATCTATGGAGATTTTTCTGGTTATTCCGATATTGCCATTGGAACTTCAAGATTATTTGGTTTTGATCTTATGAAGAATTTTGCTTTCCCCTATTTTTCTAGAGATATTGCAGAGTTCTGGCGGAGATGGCATATTTCTTTGTCAACATGGTTTCGTGACTACATTTATATACCTTTAGGAGGTAGTCGGTGTTCTCTATGGAAGAAAATCAGAAATATCTTTTTGATCTTTGTTGTAAGTGGTTTCTGGCATGGAGCAAATTGGACTTTTATTGTGTGGGGATTCCTGAATGCTGTGTACTTCTTACCATTAATGTTGGCAAAAAAGAATAGAGATAATTTCGAAACAGTTGCCATAGGAAAATTCTTTCCCAATATACAGGAACTTTTTTCTATGATAATAACATTCAGTTTGACTGTCTTTGCCTGGATTTTTTTTAGAGCAAAGGATTTAAATCATGCTTTTCGTTATATTTCAGGAATCTTTTCAAAAAGCTTATTCTCGATTCCCAATTTATATGATCAAAGAAGTGTTCTCGTTTTAGTAATAACTTTATTTGTTTTTTTATTTATAGAATGGATTGGTAGAAATGATGAGTATGCCATTGAAAAGATAGCAATAAAAACACATCTCATTTTCAGATGGTCTTTTTATTATTTGATAATGTTCTCTCTGTTCCTCTTTACTGGTCAGGAACAACAATTCATTTATTTTCAGTTTTAATGAGGTTTTATGAAGATATTTATAAATCGATTATTTAGATTTTCTTTCTTTCCATTGCTTTTGTTTACATTATTTGTTATTCCAAATATATTCTTCTCTGAAAGATTTACATTCCGTTCTTGGGAAAATCTACATTGGTACAAACAACCAGAGGGATTCATGGGTAGATTCTATCCCAATCAATCAATATACCGTACAGAATATGGGGATCTTGGACATGATACTCAATTTGCTGTCTCTAAGGAATCAATATGGATCACTGATCAATTGGGATTTCGCAATTATGATATTCCTTCAAAAATGGATATATTAATTGTTGGTGATTCTTATGCAAATGGATGTTCTGTCAGTCAGGATGAAACATTATCATCTCAGATAAAAAAACTTTCCGGCCTACAAACCTATCAGATGATGATCGGTCTGGATAAGACTCTGTTCATGATAGAAACAAAAAAAATCCCGAAACCTTCAGTCATTATTTACAATATTGTTGAGAGAAATATTCTTGAAATACAATTTACAGAAAAAACAAGACCATCTTATTCATTAGATAAAAATATAAATGATTTTGATATTTTTAAAGATAAAGTCCAAAAAAATGTGTTTATGAATAGGTTTATTTCTATTCTCAATCCAAATCCATTAGGTATACAATCCTCAATAAATCCTAAGTACTTTTTCCTGGAAGGAGAAAATGCACTAATATCATTAAAGAATGATCAGATAGATTCTATTACATTATCTCTGTCCCATTATCGCCAGGTCTTACAAGATAGGGGTATTAAGTTCTTATTTCTTCCAGTTCCTAACAAAGAAACTATTTACTATGATTTTGTACCATTACAGTCTCAACCAATATCTTTACACCAACTTTATACCGATTTAGAGAAAAGCGGTATCAATTATATAAATCTATTAGATGTATATAATAGTAATAAAGATAAAACTTTACTTTATCACTTTGATGATTCTCATTGGAACTCAACAGCCATCAAAATAGCAGCTGATGAAGTAATAAACTCTCAAATTTTTTAGTAGATATATGGGATTATCTAAAAGTTAGAATATTATCAATAAAATGATAAATAGTGTATAGAACTATTTCGGGTATAAAACAAAATTAAGATAATTGACAATTTTATTGGGAGGATTCAAATAATCGTCTGATTTTTCTGTTAAATCTCTTCTCTATAAGATGAAATGACAAATAACTAACAAAAATCGATAAAATAAGGATTATAACAGCTAATACAAATTCATTTTTGATTATATTATATTTATTATTTATCATTACAGAGTACTTTATTATTAATAAGTGGAATAAATAGAATCCATAACTAATCTCTCCGAGCAAAAGGAACACTCTTTTTGATAACAATTCTGAGATTTTCCCTTTCTGTTTTGAAAATATCACTATTATAAAGGCAATCGGGAGCCAATAATATACTGAAAATTGAAAGACTTGTGGGATATGTGAGGATCCTGAAAAAAATAAAAGTAATAGAATAATAGAAGTGAATTCAAGAATTGTTGCTTTCCCAATAGATGAGAAGCTAAATTTTGTTGAGAACCTATATAGAATGATTCCAATTAAAAAGTCACCTAGACGGAATAATGGATTAATATAAAATAGTGCATGGTGTAGATCTTCTTTAATTACAAGCATTAGAGAAACCGTTGTTACAATAATAATTGTTAATAGGATTGATATTTTTCTAAGATCCAATTTTAAAATAAGGATTATCAGAAAAGGAAATAGCAAATAAAAAAACATTTCACTTGAAATACTCCACGAAACAATATTAAACGAGAAATAGTGATGTCGTTTAGGAATCATACTTTGTACAAGAAGAATATTTTCAAGAAATTTTTGAGTCCATGAAAAAGGTGTTTTTTTTAAAATCCCTATTGTCAACGGTATGGATAACATCAGTGTAATAAAGTGTAGGGGGTAGATACGGGCAATCCGGTAGATATAAAATCTTTTTAAGTTGAATTCATTCTTTATTATTTGATTTTTATACACATGAGTTAGTATATAACCGCTAAGAATAAAGAAGAAACCTACTCCAATATATCCTTTTTCAAAAACATATTTATACATTTTCATAAACAATTCATTCTCTTTGCTGATGAGGAAAATCAGATGATGAAAAAAAACCATCAAAGCAAAAATAAATCGAAGAGATGTTAAGGGTTTAATCATTATTTTATCCTTGTTTGTATAACTAAAAAACTAGATCTATGGGGTTCTGTTGTTTTGATGTGCCCTACTATCGTCTGATCTGATCAAATTCAATATATCTACAATTATATTGTTTCTAAAATCAGACTTTTACTATACCAAAGAATAATTCTATTATATCAATAAAAATTGTTGGATTTTATAACATATAGATATAAAATCCAACAATGTCTTAGAAAAGAATTAATTCCCATCCCATCCTGCTAGTCTTGCCCAGAGCCACCATGCTGCATAAGTTTTTTGATTCCCGTTTAAAGCCTCACTATGTGCTGCACTACAATAATACCAGTCAACATCTCTAGTATGCGAATCCTGCCATTCTGTAGCCCAGTTTCCATCAAGTGATCCATTACCATCGCTGTCATATTCACATGCATCATTTACTAACTTATCACCAAAATAATTCCCATCAGGATCATAGCTCTCTATATCTTCAAAATCATATAACCATCTGTTATTTGTCTCACAATGTTCTCTAATATGCTCATTGGCAAGGTGAAGCAGTCCGTTAAGTCCACCTCCATCCAGATGTCCAGTCATAAAAATAAATGTTATATCAGTGTAATCTGTTATCAATCCTTCCATCAGGTTTAAATAAATATCTATATTATCAATTGAGGTACTAGCCTGGCCACACCAGGACCACATTACGACATTTACATCACTATTTGCTGGATCATCCAGATATTCCCTTGTTCTGGTTGCCCAGGTTGTTCTATCGGGTTCTCCTAGATCACCTGGAACAAAATAGTCATCTAAATCAAGAGCTCCATCAGTTCCACCTTCATTCCAGTCGTATAAACCTGTATTTCCCATAAATGTATCGAGTTCAAGCATTCCATAAGGAATCTGACTGCCATGTGAAGTATGCGCATATGCAATATGTAGATTTGTTTTTGCATTTTCTATTGCAGATTCGGGAATACTTTTTAGTGATGATAGAGTTCCATAAAAGTGATTGGATACAAATGATCCTTCGGGCATAGCATCTGTCGTCTCATTTACTGTATTAGAATAATCAGAATTGCCTATGGAATTATATGCCCGGACTCTGTAGAAGTACTGTGTCTCGGCATCTAGTCCGGTAACAGAAAATGATGTTATATCAGCAGTAACAGTAATTATTTGAGAGAAAACACTGCCGTCAGTCGATTGCTCGATTTTAAATCCCTCTTCATTATCAGAATTGTCTGTCCATGTTAAATCTATCTGTGTTGATGAAAAAGAAGATACTGCTAGAGTGTCAGGAGATGCGGGAACAGTTACAGGTTCTGCATCTGTCGTCTCATTTACTGTATTAGAATAATCAGAATTGCCTATGGAATTATATGCCCGGACTCTGTAGAAGTA
>JAEINM010000108.1 GCA_016342385.1 Spirochaetaceae bacterium
ATTCATTTACATCTTCAAAATTCCTGTAAACCGATGCAAATCGAATGTAGGCAACATGATCTAGTGTATAGAGTTTTTCCAGTATCATAGCACCTATTTCTGAAGATCTGATTTCGTTATTGCTCTTTCCTTTTAGATGAACTTCATCTTCCAGTTCGTGGAGGAGATTCTCCACTGTAACAGGTGATACAGGTCTTTTTTCCAGGGAACGCCACAAACCCTGTTCAATCTTTTTCAGATCAAAATCCTGTCTGTGTCCGTCGCTTTTTACAACTTTCAAAGGAACTTCTTCAATCCTTTCATAAGAGGTAAAGCGATAACTACAGGATATGCACTCTCTTCGTCGTCTTATAGTCGAACCGCTGTTGTTCTGTCGCGACTCTATAACCTTATCTTCAAGGCTGCCGCAGAAGGGACATTTCATCTATACCTCATATACACTATATGTGGAGTTGTTCACATTAAAAACCACTATAAGGCACCATCCCTTCAAAATCAAGATCTTTTCTGAAGAAATAATAAAATCATTTTTTATTGATTTATATTGAACTTTTTGTGCTTTTTGAAACAGTTGAAATGGGCTTATTCTGATGTTTCAGATCATTGAATTTCTGTAAAGTAAAATTAGAAAAAAAGTAAGATACACAATGGTGTTAGCACTATGATTAATTTAGAGAATTTTTATGGTGTTTAGGGAGATCGGAGGAGTATAAATTGAAGGAGGCGGAATATAAATTGAAGGGGGCGGTCGCGACCACCCCCTTCTCCTATTTAAAGCGTAAACAGCATATCTTCATATGAAGGATAAGGCCATAAATCTTTATCAGTTATTTTTTCAAGGGCATCACCATAAGTTCTCAGTTCATCCATGGCAGGAATAACTTTTTCCCTGTAGGCTTTGGCCTGTTTCAGAAGATCCTCTTCCAGTTCAAGTGCCTCATTCATCTCTTTGGTCACTTTAGCTGATGCCGTAAGAAGTCCGCTGAGGTTTTTACCAAGATTGGCGACCAGTTCTTCCTGTGGTTTGAGAGCCACAGAGGGGGCCAGATCCTTGATAGCCGCAATTGATTTAGCCACTTTTGATGCATATTTACTGCTGGTAGGGAAAATCATCCTTTCGGCCATTTCAACCATGACACCAGCTTCAATGTTAATCTGCTTGCTGTATGTTTCCAGGTGAATATCATATCTGGCTTCAAGTTCTGCTTTGGAAAGAACTTTGTTGTTTTCAAATAGTTTTACAGAATAATCTTTTATAAGTTCAGGCATAACATCAACAGTTGATTTCAGGTTGGGAAGGCCTCTTTTCTCAGCTTCGACAACCCATTCATCAGAATAACCATTTCCATTAAAAACAATGCGTTTGTGTTTTGTATATGTGTCGATCACAATCTCTTTCACGGCTTTATTTACATCAGAGGCATTTTCCAGTATATCGGCAAATCCTTTAAGGATTTCAGCTACCGCTGTATTGAGAATTACATTCGCTCCTGAGATGGACTGAGTTGAACCAACCATTCTGAATTCGAATTTATTTCCTGTAAAGGCAAAAGGTGACGTCCTGTTCCTATCTGTCGCATCAAGGGGTAGATCCGGCAGCATTGTCTGCCCGATTTCCATAACCCCACCATCTTTAGAGGGAACCGCTATTCCGGCTTCCAGTTTATTCAGAATATCTTCCAGTTCAGTTCCGAGGAATATAGAAATGATGGCAGGAGGAGCTTCATTTGCTCCCAGTCTGTGATCGTTCCCCGAGTTGGCCGCCGATAGTCTTAAGAGAGGAGCATATACATCCACAGCTTTAATGATAGCTGAAAGGAAAATCAGGAATCGTGCATTATTCTGAGGATTTGTTCCAGGATCCAGCAGATTCAGTCCATCATCTGTTGCCAGTGACCAGTTGTTATGTTTACCTGATCCATTAACTCCATCAAAGGGTTTCTCATGGAGCAGACAGACCATATTGTGTCTTTCTGCTACTTTTTTCATTGTCTCCATGACAATCTGGTTATTATCTGTAGCAACATTGGTTGTTGTATAGACATTGGCCAGTTCAAACTGGTTGGGAGCTACTTCATTGTGCTGCGTTTTGGCACTGATACCCAGTTTCCACAGTTCGCAGTTGAGTTCTCTCATAAAGTCAGCTACTCTTTCTTTTATAGCACCAAAATAATGGTCATCCATTTCCTGACCCTTAGCAGACATGGTGCCGAATACAGTTCTTCCTGTAAGTTTGAGGTCCGGTCTTTTATTGTATAATTCTTTGTCGACCAGGAAATATTCCTGTTCAGGTCCTGTCTGGGCAAAGATTTTTTTAGATGTGGTATTCCCCATAGCTTTGAGTACTCTCATCGCAGGTCCTGAAACAGCTTCCATCGATCTCAATAGAGGTACTTTTTTATCTAAAGCTTCACCTGTATAGGAAATGAAAGCTGTGGGAATTGTCAGTGTTAATCCTGTTTTGTCTTCTTTGAGGAAGGCCGGGGATGATGTGTCCCATGCTGTATATCCACGGGCTTCAAATGTTGCTCTGAGTCCACCGTTTGGAAATGAGGAAGCGTCGGGTTCTCCCTGTATTAATTCTTTTCCGGAAAACTCCATCATTACAGTACCGTCACCACCAGGTGAGATGAAGGAATCGTGCTTTTCCGCAGTCAGTCCTGTAAGGGGCTGGAACCAGTGTGTAAAATGGGTAGCTCCTTTTGAAATAGCCCAGTCTTTCATTGCGGATGCAACAACTTCGGCCACATCCTTGGAAAGAACCTGCTCTCCTGACTGAACTTTAAGAAGTTCTTTAAAAATACTTTTGGGAAGCTTCTCCCTCATTGTCGAGTAACTGAAACAGTTCTCGCCATAAATCTCATCAACTGATGATGAGCAATTAATTGTGTTATTCTCCATAATATATCTCCATTCATTTATCATTGTCTTCATATGTAATTGCATTTTTCGTGCCATAAGTTTAATGTAGTATTTAAATTGTATCTAAATCTTTACATTTTAACAAATAATAATGTAAAAAAAAAATATTCAATATATTTAAGGAACTTAAGTATTAGTTTATATATACATTAATGTATGAAAAAAGCAAAGAAAATACAAAAATGTATGACCTTGCCCGGATTGAACACTGAAGGTGTTTTTGTCTTCTATCAGTGTAATCAGAAGGGGCGTAATCATACATTTCTGTACCTATTGTATTATCCGATAGCTACTTCTGCGGTTTCTCCGCTTCTGATACGGATTGTCTGTTCTATGGGAAGAACAAAGATTTTTCCATCACCGATTTCTCCGGTTCGGGCTCCCTTTATGATTGCCGATGTTGTACGGTCAACAAATTCATCGTTTACGGCAATCTCTATTCGAATCTTATCGAGAAGGTTTACTTCTATATCGATTCCTCTGTAGGATTCTATATATCCTTTCTGCTGGCCGCATCCCTTAGAATTGGTTACGGATATTTTGTGAATATCATCTTTAAACAATTCCTGTTTGACTTCGTTCAGTTTATGCGGCTGTATATATGCTATTATCAGTTTCATATTTTTTTCTCCTTAATCGAGACGACTTATGGGACGTCTTTTCTACTCGCTTTTCGTACAAGTGCCTATGGGGCTTTCTTTATACGTTATTGAAAATCTGGAAACCTGGGTAAGAAATAGTTCCATGTTCTTCCATATCCAGACCTCGAAGTTCTTCCTCTTTACTCACTCTTAGACCTGTCGTCAGTTTGATAACAAGAAATAGAGCACCGGCTGAAACTGTTACCCATACAAAAGCAATTCCCGCTCCAAGGGCCTGAACGCCAAGTAGATCAAAACCACCACCATAAAATAGTCCTACAAGACCATCGTCAGGTCTGTTGGCAAATAGACCAACAGCGATTGTACCAAATGCACCACATACACCATGTACGGATATAGCCCCTACAGGATCGTCAATGTGCAATACTTTATCTATGAACTCAACAGAAAAGACTACAATAATTCCTGCAATTGCACCAATGATTACTGATGCTAATGGAGTTACTGCCCATGTTCCTGCAGTTATTCCGACAAGTCCTGCCAATGCACCGTTTAATGACATTGATACGTCGGGTTTTCCCATTGTGATCCACGTTGTCATCATGGCAAATATCGCTCCTGCGGAAGCTGCCAATGTAGTCGTTACAGCTACATGGGCAATTGAAAGGTCCGTACCGGAAAGCGTTGATCCGCAGTTAAATCCAAACCATCCAAACCATAGGATAAATACACCAAGTGAAGCCAGGGGCAGGTTGTGTCCGGGAATCGCTTTTACAGTAATTTTCTTTCCATCTTTAATATACTTTCCAACACGGGGTCCAAGAATAATGGCTCCCATTAAAGCAGCCCATCCACCGACAGAGTGAACAATTGTCGAACCGGCAAAGTCATGGAATCCCATTTCTGCCAGAAATCCACCACCCCATGTAAAGCTACCGAAAACAGGATAGATTACACCGGAAATGACTACAGAATAGATTAGATAAGAACTGAATTTTGTTCTCTCCGCCATAGCTCCGGAAACGATTGTCGCTGCCGTTGCTGCAAAAACGACCTGAAATATCCAGTCTCTTAAGACTGATGAGTCTGATACTTTAAGAAGAACATTATTTCCAAAACCGCCATATGCCGAACCGTACATTATCGCCCAACCTACAGCCCAGAATATAAGAGCTCCGGTTGAAAAGTCCATCAGGTTTTTCATAATAATGTTCCCTGCATTTTTCGCTCTGGTAAGACCAATCTCAACCATGGCAAATCCCGCCTGCATAAAGAAAACCAGCGCTGCAGCCAGTGTCAGCCAGATCATATCCATAGCAATAGAAAGTGTTTCAACATCTGCTCCTTCTGCAAATACTGAAGTGCTGATAGCCAGCATTAAAAAAATCGGTAAAATTATTTTTTTCATAAAATCCTCCATGCCAACTTATATTGCAAGATGATGCCAATTTTTTAAAAAACAAATGGAAAATATGACAAATGGAAAAGATATAATTAATTAATTTGTTGTATAGAAAGGAGTTGTGTGATGTATTAATTTTTGTTTCTAATGGTTTTACTAGAAGCTGACAAATGTTGCACAGAAAAATAAACATACGTAAATGTAGGCTAATGCTTTTACTCCTACATTAATGTCGGATTTAGTTTTGAGGTAGAAGGGTTTTATTCTTATAATTCCCCTAACCCAGATCTCAGGATATGCCCTTCTAATGGGCTTGGAAGATTAGCGGTTCTTATATTTTTCGCACTGAATGCCGTATTTTTCCACCCTCAGACCCATAATCCTTTCGGATATTCCCAGAGATCTTGCTGCTGAAGCCCTATTGCCTCTGGCTGATTTTAGAGCATCTTTTATCAATTCTCTCTCTAGTGATTCCAATGCTTCTTCCAGTGTGGAATGCAGAGATGTATCAGAACTTTCTGCAGACTGTAGAGAGGGGGGCAGGTGATAGGCGTGGATGACATCATCAGTACTGAGGAGAGCCGCTCTCTCAATGACATTTTCCAGTTCCCTTACATTTCCCGGCCAGTGATAACTCTGGAAGAGGTCAATGGCCGTACTGGATATCCTCTTTATGTTTTTGCCGTTCTTGCTGCCATATTTCTCTACAAAGTAATCGGCCAGAAGGAGGATATCTGTTTGTCTTTGACGGAGAGGCGGCAGATGAATGGGGAAGACGTTCAGTCTGTAATAGAGATCCTCCCGGAAAGTCCCCTTTTTTATTTCCTCTTCCAGATTCCTGTTTGTGGCCGTAATAACACGGACATTGATCTTGATGGTATTCATAGATCCCACACGTTCTATTTCTCTCTCCTGAAGAACCCGTAGTAATTTTATCTGAGTCATCTGGGAGAGTTCTCCGATCTCGTCGAGAAATATGGTGCCACCGTCGGCCATCTCAAAACGGCCTTTTCTCGTTGCTACAGCTCCTGTAAAAGAGCCCTTTTCATGACCGAAGAGTTCACTTTCTATCACACTTTCCGGTAAGGCGGCACAATTTACCCTGATAAATGGCTTTGTCGCCCTTAAACTGTTGTAGTGTATCGCATGGGCCACCAGCTCTTTTCCTGTACCGCTTTCTCCCCGGATCAGAACTGTGGCATCACTTTTTGTAACCTGATTGATCAGAGAGAAAACCTCCTGCATATTCTGGGAGTTTCCTATCATATTGTCGGGCCTGAATTTCTCTTTCAGCTGCTGCTGAAGCCGGTTGTTTTCAAGAGTTAAAAGTCTTTTCTCTTCACTGGCTCTCTTTCTCAATTCAGCGGCGCGGGCTATTAAAGAGGCAATTATTGTGAGAATCCGTAAATCGTCATCGAGATCTGAATTATCTGTGAAAATTCTTCCGGCACCCAGTGTTCCCAGGCATTTTACTCCCTGTTTTACCGGGACGCAGATATAGGAACGGTCTTCTTTTTTCCTGCCGACCTGATCCATTTTATCCATATAATCATTATTTTTGTTAATATGGGGAATCATTATCGGTTCGCCTGATTCAACAACTTTTCCTGTGATTCCTTCACCCAGCTTATAAACAGCCTGTTTCGTCGCTTTTTCCGGTATTCCCAGAGAAGATTCAACAGTAATTTCACCAGTGTTCTCATCGATAAGTGTCAATACAATTGTATCAAAACTTGTACTGTCTGAAATAGTCTGTAATATGGGAGTGATGACTTCTTTTAAGTCCATGCTTTTGTCCAGAAGCTGACTGACTTCAAAGAGCAGAGTCATGTTCTGTATCTGTTTTCTGTAGTGAATTGAATCCTGTGGAATGTTCATATGCTATCATCATACAGGAATGTAGGATTTATGGCGATATTAAAAGGAGGTCTTTTTTATTAATTCCACTCAATCAGACAGTTGAATATCTCTTTGGAATCATTTTTCCGTACAGTCTTAAGAAAATCGCAATTCTCTCTGTCTGTCAAAACCGATCGGCTGATTACCAGCTCATCCATAAAATAGGTTTCCCCTTTGTAGGCAATAGTAAGATTTTTGATTTTTTTCTCTTCATGTTCATTCTGATCATAGCAGTCGAGAATAAATTCCAGGTAGCGGGAATTGTTTACATGCTTATTGATATCAATATCGGAATATAAGATTTTTCGCCTGTATTCCTGTGTTTTAATTAAGGGGAAATTGAATTTTCCGGGATATTCCTCAATGGCATGTTCATCGGGAAAAGAGGGCAGTTTAAGATCTTTCTTTATCAGATCTGTTATTCTTTTTGTCTGTGCATCGAGAAGAAGCCAGGCGGTTGTAGCTTTAATTATCTCTTGATCATTTTCATCTGATATGATGAAATCTCTCATATAAAAAAGCCTCTCTTTTCCTTTCGCCCAGGTTTTTATTTTCAATGTTTCACCATAAGAAGGAAGGCTTTGAATCTCTACTTTGGCCCAGGATAGGATCCAGAATATTTTATTTTCCTGTAATGCCTTATAACCGACACCCAGGGCGTCAGCATGAAATGACGCAATGTCCTGCATATAATTGAAAATAGAACTTATTTTCAGTTTGTTGTGGAGATCGGCATCGAAGGACTCCACTCTTCTTGTTGTTTCAATCTTCAGGTCCATTCTCTCTCCAGTTTTTTAAGGCAATTCTGACAGATCTGTTCATTTCCCTCATGAAATCAGAGGAGTGCTTTTTTAAATAGAAATGCTGGCCGATATTTTTTGCATTTTCAGCGAATTCACCCCGGGGGAAATAGCGATTTTCTACCGTTTTGTACATATTGTTAAAGTCCCGGGAATTCAATCTCTTATATCTGTTTTTATAGTGAATGAATTCCTGAGGGTATCTCGGTGCCGGTTTGTTTGTCTGATAATTTTTTCCGGGGTATCCGAAGCACAAAAGTGTAATGGGTAGCACATAGTCGGGAAGATCAAACATCTCTCTATGAAATTCATAATTCTCAAGAATATCTCCGATATAGCAGGAGCCTATTCCCATGGATTCCGCTGCGATCACTGCATTTTGAGCGGCAATCAGGGCATCACAGCAGGCCAGCATCAAGTCTCCCTCTTCGGGAGGTCTCGGATCAGGGACTTCTGAGACTGTAAAAAAGTCATTCCATCTCTGATAATCAGCCAGGAATAGAAGCACGAAGGGAGCTTTGGCGATAAAGGGCTGATTATCACAACTCACGGCCAGCTGATCTTTTAATTTCTGGTCTTCCACTTCGATGATCGTATAGAGCATCATATTGCCCGCAGTAGGAGCCCTCATGGCCGAGTGGATTATTTTATCTTTGAAATCTCTGGAAATCTCTTTATCTAAATAGGATCTGACAGATTTTCTGTTATGTATCAGCCTCAGCGTTTCATTCATTGTTCTATATACGGTCTTCTCTGCCATAAAAGACACTTATTTTTGATCTGTCAATAACCATTTTAATTATCAAAGTCCATAGGAGTCTCCGGATGTACGGGTTTAACTGAAGTTTCATGGATTTTCCTCTTGGGACCGGGTTCTTTTTTTATAACGGTTTCTCTTTGAAGGATTGCCAGACGGCCCACTTTTTCAATTGACTGTTCCATCTCTTTTTTAATATGAGAGAGAATTTTTATTCCTTCACTTATTGTTTTTATGTCTTTGCTCCTGTCTATGGTTCTGATCTGCTGTATATTCATCTGATCAGGTTTTTTCATATTGGATAGGGTACTTAAAAGTTCTGTTATGGTGTGAAAAGCCTTATGTATCTCTCTAGCATCATGTAATAACTCGGGATAAGAATTCAGCTCCTGTTCTTCGCTTTGTATATTTTCATTGATAAGATCGGTGACTGAATAGAGAGCTTTATTAATATTCTCTGCATGTTCCGCTGTCGAATCAGCTAAGACTCCCACTTCCTCAGCGACCACAGCAAATCCCTTGCCCGCTTCGCCGGCATGGGCACTTTCTATGGCTGCATTGAGAGATAATATTGATGCTTTTTCCGCCACATCATTAATAATGTCAGTCACTTCCCGGATATTATCTATACCTTTAAAAATGACAGAGAGTTGTTCATCACTATTATCCGCTTTATCAGATAGGGAAGAAATTTTTTCAATCAGTAATTCAGATCTGTTTATTTCTCTATTGCTGATAGCTTTTGTCTCTTCGATTGATTGATTGATGGCATCAGAATTTTCTTCGTTGCCTGCATAAGTGCCGAAGAGGCTATCAATTGATTTTTCCTCTTTGTCCAATGATTCGAGTAATATTTTGAAATCCGATAAAAGCCCCTCTAGGACATCATTGTATTCTGCAATAGGGTTTTTAATATCAATGACTTGCCTATTGAGGGAATTTTGAATATTTTCAAATAATTTCCTGTAGTTTTCTACTTCCCCGGCGAGTTTTTCTTTTTCATCGAACATTGTATCAGACTGTTTTACAGAATCCTCTAATTGTTCTATCAGATTGAAAATTTTATGGTTGATGATATTTTTTTCTTTACTCTGCAACACTGAGAAATCACGTTCATTGCCCTGTGAGAGAATATCACTGGTTTCTGCAAGTATTTTTTTAAACCTGATGGACTCCAGTGCCTGTAATACGCTCAGGATCAGAAGAAACAATCCATCTGCTATAACGATAATATTGCTCCATGGTATTAGGACAAATCGGGTTGCTATGAGAATGATGATGAGAAATAGGGAGATGAGGAAAGATTTCGGAATGGTTTTCATTTTGCCTGTCATGCTACAATATTATATGAAAGTTGAACAATTATAAACTGTTATTTTTTATTACCCGTAAATATTATGGGTAGAAGGGGATATTTGTGCTTTTTTTCTCAGACCGTTCGGTTATATGAAGTCTTCTGCCCATTCTGATCTCCTCTATTAATTAAACTCAATCCAGTACTGTCTTGTTTTCACACCATCATAGACAGGTTTTTTGTATAAGATCCCATGATTTTTTTCAATTATAATGGCAGAGGCAATGTTGTCATCGTTGCAGGTTATAAGAACTTCGTCGTATCCGATTAACTGCAGCTTGTTGAGTAGCATTCTCAACATTAGTGAAGCGTATCCCTTATGCCTCTCTGATGGTCGGACACCGAATCCAATATGTCCGCCATTCTCAAGAAGACTGTCGTTGAGTTCATGGCGATGGTGGATGGCTCCAAGAACTCTGTTTTCCCTTCCCATAAGAAAATAGAGTGTACATGGGACTAATCCTTTTTCAAACATAATTTCTGTCTGTTCCCGTTTCCATTTTTTTAATAACTCGGGAAATGACAGACCTCCTCTGCATGATGCCTGAGGAGTAATCTCTTCTCCTGAATTTTCCCATTCTCTTATATAATCGATATAGGATTGTTTCAGAACCTCATAAGATTTTATTAATCGGACCCGGTTTGCTTTTTTTATATCCTTATCATCAGTCTTTATTTTCTGCTGCATAGTTCTCTCAATATCCTTTCAATATTCAACTGTTAAGAATATAACTCAGACCTATGACAAAACCATATTGTTTTTATTTTATGAAAAATAAAAATTTATGGATCGGAAGGATAAAA
>JAEINM010000109.1 GCA_016342385.1 Spirochaetaceae bacterium
TTCAGTGAACGAACAAAATCCTCGGCACCTGAAAGGTCAGATTCATCTCCTCTTTCACAAGCCATAGTGACTTCATAAGGATTTTCGGGATCAGTAGTATCATTTGTATAGGTTATTGTCGCTGTGTCACCAGAAAAAGTAAAAGTATATGTCTCTATGGGAGGGTTTATCCAATCGAGAGTCGGCACGGCTTCTGGTGTTCTGGAGGTGTAATAAAAGACAAAATAATTTATAACATTATCAACGATATTGATATCAGTGTATTTCTCATAAAAAGCTCGGGAAGTCTCAGTGATTTTTAAATACCACTCAAGGTAATTTTCATCATTTTTTCCATCACCATCACCATCGTATTCCATTAAACCGTTTCCATTGCTGTCAATATCTGAATCATTAGCAAAATAGTCATATGGTATAGGATATGTACCGGTATTGTCAGTGTAAGACGTTATTATCCAAACTCCTTCTGCTGTAGGTGCTGGGTCATCAGTTGTTGTATCATCGGTAGACGTATCGGTAACTGTCAGAAAATCACAGGACGATATAATGATTGCCAGGGCAAGCAATAGGGCAGAGAGCCAATTCAATTTTTTCATTTTTTCTCCAAATTGTTTTTGATAACTTTTTAAAATAGAGGAAGTATATTAAATATAAATAATATGATTAACAATTACATGAGATCGAGAATCTGTCAAGCAAGTACTATGACAGATTCTCTTCTAATTCCTTAGTGTTAAGGGAGTTCCCATTTTCCGTTTTACGGCAGGTCAATCGGAATTATTTATTTTTCTGAAACAATGCAGCCCGCAGGCCTTTGTATTTTTTGTCTACAAACGGGGTGAATCCCCTTGTCTCTTTCAGGACTTTATGGATATCCGCACTTTTCCCGATAACAAAAAACCATCCCCCTGGTTTCAGGATCTTCTTGGCGGCTTCTTTCAGGTCTTTCTGCCAATCCGTTCCACTGATGGGATAGATGTCAAAGGCGGCGAAATCGAGACTTTCACTCTCAATATTTTCACTCAACTGCGATTCAGTATAGAGGGGCAGCTCGACAGTCTCCAGTTCCGGTAGAGCCTTTTTCAGGTTCCGATTTGTCATTTTTATCTGCAGGAGATCTCGTCCCGAGAGAATGACCTTAGAGAAAGTATTACTTCTTTTTACAGCTGAATAGACGGGAATATGCCCCTGTCCGGGATACCAGAATAAGCCGGTTCCCCGTATCTGAAAGGGGTCAAGGATTTCAGCAGCGTGGGTTATTCTGAAACCAGGCTGGTCAAAATCGGGAATATTGTAGGCGGTATCCAAGGTATAGCTGGTTTTTTTTAGATAAAAGTCTCCATGGTTTCTCACATAAACAGCCATGTCATCTGTAGGATTCTCACATTTTTTACCTTGAAAATGAAAAACCGAATAGTTGTGGGTTTCCTCTTTATGGAGGAGTTCATGACCGAATTGTCTAATTGTTCTTTCGGCAAATGCCGCCAGGGGAGTGACTATGACCACAGCGACTCTACCTTCCGGAGAAATAAAATTGACCGATCGTTTAAAGAAGTCCTGCAGAACAGTTTCTCCGGCTTTTGCCGGGATATTGGAGATCAGAAGATCATATTGTTCATTTTCAAGACCTTCCATTGCCAGTTTGTTCTCAATAACCATGTGACCGGCAGAATTCAGTTTGGCATTTTCTTTGGAAAAAGCAACAGCCAGAGCATCGCGGTCACACATGGTTACCATGGCATCGGGATTGGCCATTTTCAGACTTATCCCAATAACTCCGGTTCCACACCCGATATCGAGTACACTTTTGATATTCTCTGCCGGGATCTGCTGGGCAATAGATTTGAGAAGCACTTTTGAACCGCTGTCAATATCATTGCTGCTGAATAATCCAAGAGAGAGTTTGAATTTCATCTTCTCTCCCTTAAATTTAAAAGGTACTTCTTTATTTACAAAATCGTTTAAAATCAACTGTTTATTCGTTCCTGATATTCTTTTGTATCTACGCTGATTCTGATTTTTTCACCTTGTTTAATAAAAATAGGAACCTTTACGGTCAGTCCTGTTTCTACTTTCACATATTTAGAAGCACCGGTTACAGTGTCGCCTTTTACCCCGTCTTCCGCTTCTGTTACAACTAAATCCATTTTTGGCGGTAGTTTAATGTCTAGAGCTTCATCTCCCCATCTTACAACTTTGTATGTGTCTCCCTCTTTCATGAAATAGCCCTTGTCCTCCAGTCCTGGAACTGGAACTTCGTACTGGTCAAATGTTTCAGCATTCATAAAATGGTAGCTCTCTCCATCGGAGTAGAGAAACTGGGAATCAACATCTTCCACATCAATCTCATCAATATTATCCTGAGCTTTATGAGTTATTTTTAGAACTGATCCGTTTCTAAGATTCTTTAGTTTTAATCTGCAGAAAGAAGATCCCTTTCCGGGATTGACAAATTCTCTTTCCACTACAAGATAGGGGATTTCTTTTTCTAGGATAAAGATCCCTTTTTCTATTGCGCCGGCTTTTATCTGACCCATTTATATATTCCTTTATTCTTAATTTCGAGTAGTGAGTATACCACTAAGGGGAAATAATAGCCATATGCAACCAATGGTACTATTGCCATTATTGTATACATAATTACCATTTAAAAAGTGAAACAGGATATCAGGATTTATTGATTTTAATAAGTTCTTCTTTTTCTTTCTGCAATTTTTCTATGACCATCTTTAGCTCATAGATTTTTTCCTGCTGGATTTTAAAGGCTATTCTATAGTCTTTGACTTTCTCTTCCAGAACCGTTGTATTGTTCATTTTTAACATAATAGTACAACATGTGGGAAAAATCTTGACATATTCAAAATATTTTACTTTTTTTAAAATTCATTAACTATTTTTACGACAGGAATACCTGATTCTAAATCTTCCGATTCTTCTCTGATCTTATTTATTTTTGAGGAAATAATATCACCCTTTGAATAGAGGTTTCACCGGTGAAAAGCATGATTAAACGGTCCATTCCCAGGGCTACTCCCGAGCAGTCAGGGAAATGAGGGCCGAAATATTCATGATAATGATCGTTGACAGGATGACTAACCGGAGAAATCTCATCTTTATAAGCCTTTTCCTCTTTGTAGTACTCTTTAATTTTGGAAGGATTTTTTTCCTCAGAGAAACAATTGGCCAATTCCATTCCCCCTCCATAGAGTTCCCAGCGTTCGGACCAGATCGTCCCAGGGAGATCCTTAGCCAGAGTTTTAATTCTCGATGGATAGTTGTAGAGAACCAGTGGTTTATCCTGAGGGAGGGAGGGTTCAACCATCTGGAGGAATATGCGGTTGAATAAAACTTCCCAGTTGTCTCCTTGTTCTGTCTCAATATTGAGTCTTCTGCAGAGTTCTTCTAATTGTGATTCATCATAGTTTTTTTCCAGAGAGTAACCGGTATAGTTCAGAAAAGCTTCCTCCATAGTCATTTTTCTGAAAGGAGGTTTAAGATTTTCCGGTGTATGCTCTGTGGTCAGTGCATGGAACAGATCCTCAGTCTCCTTAATGTTATCCATATAGGAAAATCCGGTTTTATACCATTCGAGCATGGTGAATTCCGAATTGTGATGGATCCCCGACTGCTCGCTGTTTCTAAAACTCTTACAGATCTGAAAGATATCTCCGCTACCCTGTGACAGAAGTTTTTTCATCCATATCTCCGGGGAGGGGATGAGAAAGAGGTCCCGATTCCCTCTGTAGGGATTAATCAGTTCTGTTTTGAATATCTCGATACTCGATTCGGGAATCAGGTCCGGTGAAAGCAGGGGAGTGTCAACTTCAAGATAATTTCTGTCTTTGAAGAATCGACGGACATTTTCTGTAATCTGGGAGCGTTTTTTTATTATTTCATGGTTCATCGGGGCTAAGTATAAAATATTGATCAATCATTGTTAATGGCTGAATCGTAAAAAGATCTGGGAGAAAAAAAAAGCTCCCAACCGGGAGCTTGCTGAATCAGATTATGCGTTAATACACTCAGTGGGACAAACGTCAGCACATGCGCCACAGTCAATACATAGATCTGCATCGATGATTCTTGCATCATCTTTTTCTGAGATTGCATCTACCGGACATTCACCTTCACAGGCTGCACAGTTTACACAGTCTTCTTTTACTATTGAATAAGCCATTTTTTCCCCGTTATATCTTGGTTAAAAGATAAATGAATTAATTTATATTGAAGATAATCTATTGAAATGGTTTTATCAAGACCTTTCTCGTATTAATTCTTTTTTGCATATCCCGTTAGACTTTTTCTCATATGTCTGTGATCTATTCCCGCTTCGGAAAAGACCTCTCCATAAGCTACATAGCCGAGTTTTTCATAAAAGGGGACAGCGTGGCATTGAGAATTTAATTCAACAGAA
Organism: Spirochaetaceae bacterium; assembly: GCA_016342385.1. Classification (GTDB taxonomy): domain Bacteria; phylum Spirochaetota; class Spirochaetia; order DSM-2461; family DSM-2461; genus Spirochaeta_F. The sequence continues at coordinate 4,415 of JAEINM010000109.1, forward strand.
TCAAAACCGAGTTCAAAAGCAACCTCTTCGATCTGCCTCATCATTTCTTTACCAATCCCGTACTTCCTATATTCCTTTAATACGCCTACACGTCCAATGTGTCCCTCATCGGTCAATCGCGCTGTTCCTACGGGTTTTCCATCGGCTGTTGCCAGAATATGGGTATATCTGGCATCAGCTTCCTCCACTTCAAGTTCAACAGGAACATTCTGGCCAATGACAAATACCTCATATCTGACAGCACTCAGTTCTTCTTTGTGCCTGCTCCAATCGGCAACTATGTATTTCAGATCCATAAATCATCCTTTTTCAGACCATATTTTTCCGTGTGTTCTCCACCCCCCGACGGTTCGATATGGATCATGACATCATAAATATTATCAATGGAATTTTTAATTTCCTCATCAATTCGCAAAGCGATATCATGTCCTTCTTTAACAGTTAGGTTACCATCTACTTCAATATCAAGATCCACCACATAAAACCTGTTCATCTTTCTTATGCGTACTTTGTGCGGATTGGAAACTCCGCCGACCCGCTCGGAAGCTTCGAATACTTTCTGATATATTTCCTTATCATCAATTGAATCCATCAATTCTATAGATGTCTCCATAAAGATGGAGAACGCCACTTTAATTATCCAGAGACTGACCGCAAGGGCAATGATGGTATCTATGAGGGGAATATTCAGAAGACGTGTCATTAATATTCCCAAAAGAACTGTGAAGGAAATAAAGATATCATTTCTCATATTTTTAGCATCGGCTATGAGCATGGGGGACTCGGTTTTTCTTCCTGTACGGAATTTGTAGAAAGCCAGAAGGAATTTTCCGATTATTGAAATTAGTGTTGCATAAATGGCCAATTGTCCTGGTATTTCCTTACTGACCTGAAAAATAATCTCTTTGACAGATTTCACAGCCAGTTGAGCTCCGGCAAAAAATATGACGATTGATAGTATTTTTGTTGAAATTGTCTCAGCTCTTTCATGCCCCCAAGGATGTTCTCTGTCTGGTGGTTCAGAAGAGAAGATCGCCGTAAAGAATGTAATAATAGAGGTGACCACATCTGTAGTTGAATCTATTCCATCACCAATTAATGCAAGAGAATTGGCACTTATTCCTATAATCACTTTCATGGCGGCAAGCATGGCATTTCCAAGGCCACTTATAATTGAAGACTGTTTGATCAGTCGGCTTCTTTTTTTATCATCCATGTTAATTCACTATAGTTTTGATTCTGCTTCTGATTGTCAAGTCTCTATCGAAAAATTTCACATGAATAATTCTTCCTTTGGCAGATAAACGGAGAACCTCTCCTCTAATATGAAATCCGTCATCAGTGTCTGTATGGTAGAAAAGAGTCAGTCTCTCATTTTTTTTAAAATTAAAATCGGGATTTTCAAGACTAGCCCCTCCCTCGCTTAAATCTGTTATATAAGAGTGCATGGGAATCTCTTCATAATCTGTATGTTTAATCACTACGGGAAGTTTTACATTTGATCTTTTAAAGGCTCTTCTTTTCTGTGATTTTAAAAGGCTGTGAGATATGGTCACCATATCCTCTCTGTGTTCCAGCACGTTTGTATTGATAGTAAATATTTTCTGATTATCATGGAAATATACACTTAGCGTAGTTCCTTCCCTCAATGGGGGTATAATCCTGTTTAATTTAAGATTCAGAGATGATTTGGAGTTATCCTTTATGGATGCGCTGATTTTTTTTGTATCATCGAGGATCAGCAGAGCTGGCATCCCCGCAGGGAGATCCTCACTTGAAAAATAATTACCATTTACCTCTCTTGTGGAGAAATTCAGTTTTCTTTTGATTGTTTCCAGAAGGACTTTGTCAGGTTTATCTGTATTTTTTAATTGAGAAACACAGCTCAAGAATAAATGTTTGTTAGTAAGCATATGATAACAGAGTTCATCACTCTCTAGAAAAGTAGTTAATTTATGTATCAGGGAAAGCTCTTCATCGGAAAAATCCAGTTTTAGCAGATAAGTTTCATATTTTCGTCGCATGAGTTTTGCATGTTCCAGTCTCTGTTTTTTCTTGTAGAAAAAATAACTGTAAACAATGACAGAGCTCATCAGTATAATGAGAAAAGTGACAAAGGCTATTTCACCGGCACTGGCGAACCAGGATCCGAACAGTGATAAAAGTATAATCGGTTTCATAGTTTAATTATAATCATGTTTTCAGAATAAACCAGATATACTCGTCTTCTGTAGCTATTATCTGCTCAGCCGGGTAGGAAAAGTTGTCCTCTTCCTTTCTAAGGATTATCTCATTGAGTATGGTATCACAGTTTTGATCACTGAGAAAAAACATCACTTTTCTAGATTTATTCAGGGCGGGAAGGGTCATTGTAATTCTCTGAACTCTAGGATCGAGAATGGCTTTTTCTGTTAGAACAACAAGTTTCTTTTTTTCCATCAGGGCGGGAAATCCGGGGAAAAGGGATGCTACATGTCCATCGGGTCCCAGAGTCAACAGGAGGAGATCGAAGAGACTGTTATTTTTTGATAGAAAATGACGCAGAGTTTTTTCATATTCCAGAGCAGCTTTTTTTAAAGGTATTATATCCGTATTGATCCAGTGAATATTCTGGAGTGGAATATTCGTTTTTCTCAATAGTGTTTTAACCGCAATTTTAAAATTACTATCGATGTTATCCTGAGGCAGGCATAGCTCATCGGTAATAAAGAAATGTATTTTATTCCATGGGATGGTATCAATATAAAAGAGAGTTTTATAGAGAGACTGAAGAAGCATTCCACCGGAAAGAACAAGAGAGAAGATATTTCTCTCTTCTAGTACCTGTGTAATGTAGTATTCAATATACTGGGCGGCTTCGCTGCTCATCGTATATAAATCGCTATAATTCCTCAATTCTCTCATGACATCATTAATTATAGTGAATAGAGGAATCTTTTGAACAAAAAAATGATTAACTATTTGTCCTGATCGACTCTCAGGTTGTGATCTGTGCTCTATTCAGGATAGCTTAGATTTTCCTCTTCTATATTCTCAAGAATTTCTTTCAGAAATTTTTCTGACTCGAGCTTTGCCATCGGAAGATCCATAGAAAGATAATTCCCGCAGTCTTTTGCTGAAGCCCCGGGAATCTCTCCTTCATAATCTGCAATGAAACGGAACATTTTTTTCATAATCTCAACGATATCTTTCGATTCCAGCTTTCCTTTAAAAAGAACATAATTACCTGTTCGGCATCCCATGGGACCGAAATATATGGTTTTATCGGCCCACTGAGGATCATTTCTCAGAAATGTCACCGCCAGGTGTTCCATGGCATGGAGTGTCGGAACATCGAGAACAGGTTCTCTATTGGGTTCTTTCATTCTTATATCGAAGGTCGAAACATAATCATTACCTACTTCATCAATGCGGGAAAGGTAGACTCCCCGCAGCATTGTTAAATGATTAATTGTGAAACTTGCTATTTTTTCCATGAATTACCTCTTATTCTTCAAAGTGACTTTTCTCATATTCACTGATTAATATAATTATTTCTAGCACCATTCTGGCTGAGTTTGCTGCGGCAACTTTTAGAAATTCATTAAAGTCTATCTGATTTTCCTCATCTCCGGCAATATCTGAAATAGATCTGATGATGACAAAGGGAAGACCAAAATTGTGACAGCACTGGGCGATAGCTGCAGCTTCCATTTCTGCGGCCATCATTGTGGGCAGTTTTTCCCGTATAGCACGAATGTGTTCATCTTTATGCATAAAAGAATCCCCCGTGGCTATTAATCCTTTGCTCGTACTGACATCGGTCAGTTTTTCGACTGCTTTCTCTGCCATACTTATAAGAATACTGTTAGCGATATAAGCTGCCGGCATCCGGGGAACCTGGCCATATTCATAACCGAAAACTGTAGCATCTACATCGTGATGCCTCACCTCTGTTGAAATGACTATATCTCCAATGGATAGATCCTTAGAGAATCCTCCGGCGGAACCAGTATTTATAATACAGTCCGGCTGAAATCTTTCGATTAAAAGCGTTGTTCCCATTGCTGCATTCACTTTTCCGATACCGGATAAAAGCAGAATTATCTCTTCGTTGTATATTTTCCCTATAAAGAAAGAGAATCCAGCTCTCTCTTCAGTTTTAAAATCACCTATGCGTGATTTCAGATCTTCTATCTCTTCGGTCATAGCACCGATAATGCCTATTTTCATTGCATAAATGTACTCATAGAAAGATAAATATTCAATAGTGAAGATTTCCATTGCTCATTTAGTCATTCAGGGCTGATAATATTGATCAGGAGGTAATCATATGAAACCTTTTGAGAACATACCTTTTATGGTCGCTAATCAGAAATTAGCACCCTGGGGCCGTAAAGAAATCGCCATTGCTGAAAAAGAGATGCCGGGACTCATGTCTCTCCGGAACCAATATGCAGAGTTAAAGCCGCTCAATGGAGCCCGGATTACCGGTTCGCTTCATATGACAATACAGACAGCTGTGCTGATTGAAACACTGGTGGTACTAGGGGCAGAGGTTCGGTGGGCTTCCTGCAATATTTTTTCGACCCAGGATCATGGAGCGGCTGCAATTGCCGAGACGGGAGTACCTGTATTTGCCTGGAAAGGCGAAACTCTTGAAGAATACTGGGATTGTACGTTTCAGGCATTGAGACACGGCGACAGGGGACCTCATCTGATAGTCGATGACGGAGGAGATGCTTCCCTCTTAGTCCATAAGGGACTGGAGATGGAGAGGGGTAGTGACTGGGCGAACAGCCCTTCTGAAACAGAAGAGGAACAGGTTATAAAAAATCTTCTCAAAAAAGTGTATCGGGAAGATCCATTATTTTGGCAGAGAGTGGCAGAAGACCTTCAGGGAATCAGTGAGGAAACCACCACAGGTGTACATCGTTTATATAAGATGGAAGAAGAGGGGACGCTTCTCGTTCCGGCAATAAATGTCAATGATTCTGTTACGAAATCCAAATTTGATAACCGCTATGGCTGCCGGGAATCTCTTGCCGACGGAATCAAGAGAGCCACCGATGTGATGATAGCCGGTAAAACGGTGGTTATCTGCGGCTATGGAGATGTGGGTAAGGGATGTGCCGAATCCATGAAGGGTCTGGGAGCAAAAGTTCTTATTAATGAAATTGATCCCATTTGTGCTCTCCAGGCTGCTATGGCGGGATTTATTGTCCAGCCTATTGAGGATTCCCTTCCTACCGGAGATATCTTTGTCACCACTACGGGGAATAGGGATATTATTTGTCTGGAGCATATGCTTAAGATGAAAGATCATGCTATCTGCTGTAATATCGGGCATTTTGATAACGAGATACAAATCAGCCGTTTGAATGAACTTCCCGGAGTGATAAAAATGGAAGTGAAGCCCCAGGTCGATCTCTATACACTCCCCTCGGGGAAATCTCTTTTTATTTTAGCCGAGGGACGGCTGGTCAACCTCGGATGTGCTACAGGACATCCCTCATTTGTCATGTCATGCTCATTTACCAATCAGGTTCTGGCACAGATCGATTTGTGGGAAAAAGGAAAAACTCTCGCCAGAACAGTGTATACACTGCCTAAAAAACTAGATGAAGAGGTGGCAAGACTGCACCTGAAGCATCTGGGTGTGAAATTGTCAACATTGAGTGCCCAGCAGGCTGATTATATCGGTGTTGAGGTAGAAGGACCCTTTAAACCGGAGCATTACAGGTATTGATCCCTTTTTCTCCACACTATGAGTCCACCGGACAATCCTCCCAGTGTATTCAGGATAAGATCAATCAGGGACGAATCTCTTGAGGCCATGGAAACCTGTGCTGTTTCTATAGAAATACTGAACAGGAATGATATCAGTACAGTTCCAATCAGAAGAGGGTTCCGTTTAAATTTACCTGTGGAAGCCATGGTCAAAGAGAGAAAAACTCCCAGGGGGATAAATCCGAAATAGTTCAGTAGGAGATCGATGATCATATATGGTGCATCTAAAGATTTCAAATCGGGAATTCTGAAGAATTCCCTCTTAAGAACTGTCATTTTTGGGGGTAATATCAGAT